>JANQPK010000352.1 GCA_028289505.1 Cyclobacteriaceae bacterium | reverse complement strand
GATAGCGTTCTTGTTGCAGGTACCCATATTGCAACCAGAAAAAGCTGTGGTATCCTCTAGCCTCGTCACCTAAGCCCTTACGCTGTAACCGATTGACACTTGCCTGATAGCTTGCTTCATTGGAGGCCACTACGTCATCCCACATTCCAAGTGCCAGGTAAATATGTGAGGGCATATGAAGCGCATGAGTAGCATCCGGAGCCACTTCGGAATACAAATTGGCGGCTTTAATCGCTAATTGTGCGTATTCGGGATCATCGTAAGCATGAATCATATAATGTAAAGCACCCGGATGATTGGGGTTCTCCTTTAAGATTCCCGCTACTACCTGGGCTGATCGATCAAATACTTCGACATCTCTTCCCAATGGCACCGTCCACATTAATCCTAAGGCATAAAATGCCGCCACTTCTTGATTGCCAGGATATTTTTGGTAAAGTTTGGCCATATGTGTAGCATAGTCCTGATTTCTGTCAATCAGTTCCCCTTCTCCGTACAACAGCTCTACTCCCATCCAGAAATCAGCTTCTAATTCATCATCTATGCGGGCCAGGCGTACCTCCTTGGAGGATCCCAATTTATTCATTACCGTGCGCCCTGCATCTACATCCTGTAACCTCCAAAGGGCTTTATAATGAGTCATGGCTTCTCCCCAATAGGCCATTACTTCATCTTCATCCGCGGTCCTAGCTTCCTGAAAAGCCTCTCTGGCATCATCGTATTCGAAGCTGTGCAACAATAACATCCCTTTTTCAAAAGCAGCTTTTGAAGACTCGGATATGGTAAAATGATGTTCCAAATTACCAAGGTTATCGCTATCATTCTGAGCAGGGCTTTGTTTGCAGGAAAGATTAGAAAACAAACATAACAAGTACAACAGGGGCATTAGTAATTTCATGGGATTTGGTTTTCTATCGGCAAGGGTAAGTTACAAAAATATGCCTTTTGCATACCAGTTTCCAAATTGCTTGATTTGTAAATGTAGCTCAATTATTTTCAGGGGATAACCACTCAACAACTACAACTTTATCATGAAGTACAATGTAGGCATTATTGGGTATGGATGGGTAGCAACCGCCCATATTGATGCCATTAATAAATCCGATCACGCTCAGGTAACGGCAATCTACTCCTCACGAAACCTGGACCAAGCGCAGTTAAGCACACAATGGGGATCTTCTATTAAAACCTATACTGACCTTGCTGAAATGCTATCCGATCCGGAGCTGCACGTGGTATCTATTTGCAGTTATCCCAATCAGCATAAGGATCAGGCAATAGCAGTAGCAGCAGCTGGTAAACATCTTATCATTGAAAAACCGCTGGCGCTGTCGTGGCAAGATTGCCAGGAGATTTACTCAGCGGTACAGGAAGCTGGAGTCAAAACTTGTGTCTGTTTTGAATGTCGATATTCCAACCAGTTCAAGGTAACTAAAAGGCTGCTGGACCAGGGATTATTGGGTAAGCTCCATTTCGGTGAAATAGACTACTATCATGGCATTGGTCCTTGGTATGGACAATTCCGGTGGAATGTAAAAATAGATCCCGGTGGTAGCTCTTTACTTTCCGCTGGCTGTCATGCTTTGGATGCCTTACTACTGTGCATGGACGATGAGGTGATAGAAGTAACCAGTTACCAAACAAATTCACAAAGCAAAATTTTTAGTGCTTATGAATATCCCACTACCAGCGTCAGTATGCTAAAATTCAAGAATGGCGCGGTGGGCAAATGCAGTTCCAGCATTGATTGCCTTCAACCGTATTATTTCCATACTCATCTTGTAGGTAGTGAAGGCAGCTTGTTAGATAATAAGTTTCACTCTATGAAATTAGAAACGGATAAAAATCAATGGTCCAATCTTTCCATGAAGCTGCTGGATTCAGGGGATGTTTCAGATCATCCCTACTTAGATCAATTTAATACTTTCTTTGAAGCCATTACCGATGACGTAGAGATGCCACTAACCAGTCTGGATACTGCCATGAAATCTTTTTCAGTGGTGTTTGCAGCAGATCAATCGGCAGCAGAAGGCGGACCGGTTAGGATCAGTGAATTAATGAAAGATTAAACAATGTCTCGAAAAATAAGTATTCTGGCCCCTGACTGGTGGGACTATACCACCCTCAACGACGAGTTGCTAAATGCCGCTGCCCGACTTACCGAGAAAGATATTCTGGGTTTATCACGTCCGGGTTTTAAGATTGAATCTTACGAAACCTTGGAGGATTTCTATCTAGCCGAAGCACTGGAGTATATAAATGCCTGGAAACAAGCAAGTGCTGAACAACCAGCTGGAATATGCGGTCCTATTGGGCCAACTGAACAGCTACCCCTGGTGGCCAGGCTGGTTAATGAATTAGAGATTGACCTTACACATGCGCATTTCTGGGGGATGGATGAATGGGTGATTAACGGTACAGAGGTGGACGAGAATCATCCATTGTCCTTCAAAAAAGCCGATATGGATTTGTGTTTTAACCGGATAAAGCCCCACCTTCGAATGCCAGATTCGAATCTGCACTTTCCAGCAGTTGATTCTAGTTCCTTTGTTGAAAGCTGGAACGGGGTAAGGTGTATGGTAATGCAGGGTGGCCAAGGTGATATTAAACATTGGGCATTTAATGATCCCATAAAACGAGAGGGGCCCTTCACAGAGACGCCGCCAACACCTGAAGAGTATCGAAAATTAAGCACCAGGGTAGTGGATTTGCATCCAGCTACTATTACTCAAAATGCCCGAACCTCTGGCGGAGGAGTAGTTACTGGTGTGCCCACTCAAGCGGTTACAGTTGGTCCTTTGCAAACATGGAAGGCCGAGAAAGTTTCCATTTGGCAAGCAGGCATGCACGATAACCCCTTTGGAATGAGGTTGACCACCTTAATGATCAGTCGAGGCATTCAAGACAGTTCCGTGCCTATGTCATTGTTGGCTGATCATCCCAATGTGCAGTTTAACTTTTACAGACCGGCAATTGGCACCTGTGAGGTAGAAATGCACTAGAGTGAATGACTGAATGAGTGAAAGATGATGGGTTGAGTTATTCAGTTATTTCTTGGAAATGCGTGAGAGCTGATACTTTTAGCCGAACTAACGTAGCACTGCAAACTCAGACAAAGTCTCTGCCAACAGATTATCTTGAGGGTAGGCGTGTCCCAGATGTTGTCTATAACCTTCAGCAAATGGCACCCCAATCTTTTGCCCGGTATGCTCACTTTGTCTTTTCATGGCAATCAAATACTCATCCATGCCATGATGCTTTCGGAGCCATTCACGCTGACTAACATGACAGGCGAGCATCTCTGTTTTTAGTTCAATTTCACTGCTGATGTTGACCACTGTGGATGGTTCAATAACCTGTCCTAATTTATCCTTGCCTTCAATTGGGTCCATATAGTAGAGATGGGGAACTTTATTAAAAGGCTCCTGACCCGGTGTTATAATATTGGTCATGCCAGCTGTAAAACACCCGGTTCGAACCAGTTTGCTGGTAATCTCGTGGTCAATCATATAACAATCAGGGCTCATAGTGATCACCAAATCGGGTTGAACTTTTCTGATATGAGCTACTACTCTCAAAATGGAAGGCTGGTCGTAGTTGATGAAAATGTCTTTAAACTCCAAACAATGGTAATCCGCATCAATTAAAGCGGCCGCATTAGCGGCTTCCTGCCGTCGAATGGCACTTATTTCTTGAGGACCAAGCTCCTTGCTGCCGCAATCACCAGCAGTCATGGTGGACATATATAGCTTCCATCCAGCCTTGCCCAGTAAAGACATGGTACCTGCACATAGAAATTCGGCATCGTCAGGATGTGTTACTAAGGCTAATACTCTCATATTTATGCTAAAGCGCTATACCTGGTGGTTTGAGTATTATTAGTTTGTGCTTAAAAAGTGCTCAATTTCTTTCCGTTGGGGTATTGAAGGTTGTGCTCCCAGGCGAGTGACCGAAATAGCGGCTGCGGCACTGGCAAAACGAACTGCTTCTAAGGGTTCCATTCCTTCTACTAAAGCAGTAGCCAAGGT
>JANQPK010000348.1 GCA_028289505.1 Cyclobacteriaceae bacterium | reverse complement strand
CCCAAGTACTGCAACAGATTAAAACCAACCCCGATTCACGCCGTATTATTGTAAGCGCCTGGAATGTGGGTGAAATTGAAAAGATGGCTTTGCCACCTTGCCATACTTTCTTCCAGTTTTATGTAGCCCAGGGAAAATTATCCTGCCAGCTGTATCAGCGCAGTGCGGATGTTTTCCTTGGAGTTCCTTTCAATATTGCCTCTTATGCATTGCTAACTATGATGGTAGCACAGGTCTGTGATCTAGAGCTAGGTGATTTTGTGCATACTTTTGGGGACGCCCACCTTTATACCAATCACCTGGAGCAGGCCCAGTTGCAGTTATCCAGGGAATTTAGACCGCTACCCAAGATGATATTAAACCCGGAGGCCAAGGATCTATTTGCATTCAAATATGAAGATTTCCAATTGGTGGGCTATGATCCACATCCCAGAATCAAGGCTGCAGTAGCAGTCTAGCCGGATAAGATTTTGTGCTTGCGGTTAATTTTTCGGATGAATTAGCTCTATCGTATTCAAGTTAAAGTATTGATAAATAATGCATTAACTTAAAATCTCACTTTTATACAAATTTCTTACATCCGAAAGTTTTCTATTTAGCGGTTACTTTTTCTGTACGCTCAGTATATACCTTCAAACATCGATATTTATACTATTTCAATATTTAATATAAATTATATAACAATGGTAGCGTTAATTGAAAAAGAAATAAAGACAAAAGACAAGGAGCTTCAGGAGTTGTTAAAGAACATCAGCATGGATACTACTCCTAACATTTCTTCCAAGGTAAACTCCATCACCGCAGAAAAAGAAATGCTCCATAAATTATTGAATAAGCAGAAACTTCAGCGAAGGAAGGGCATGTTTGCCTTAGAGAACGGACTATTGATCTTTGCCATCGCCATGTTCGGAGCTTTAGCGGCATTCCTGGTATTCTTGTTTGCCGGCCCCGAAGCCACTGGAACCTGGGAGCAGGTAGGCAGCGACATGGCAGTAATGGTGCTGTTATTGATCATGACCTCATTGTCAGCAGTGCTCTACTTCCAACACTATAAACACAAACTTTCTCGCTAATTAATACACCTACCATGTTGAAACCCTGTCACTCCTAAATTCGTTAGGAGAGGCAGGGTTTTCTAGTTTTTATTGGTTTGTAAAATTGTGTCATAAATTCCCCGTTATCTAGGTTGATGTAACTATATTGCCGGCCCTCAAGTTTAGTACGCCTATGGTTGAACGTAGTGGAGTATTTGACATGATTGGACCTATCATGATAGGTCCTTCAAGCTCACATACTGCCGGGGTAGTACGCATCGCCCGAGTAGCTGTACGGCTGTTAGGAGATCAACCAAAACAAGCCTCAATTACCTTTTACAATTCTTTTGCCAGTACCTATCACGGTCATGGCAGTGATCGCGCAGTAGTTGCCGGTTTGCTCGATTTCAAAACTGACGACACGCGTATCAAGAACGCTTTCGAGTATGCAAAAAAGGATGGACTAGAGTACCAATTTAAACCGGTGTCTAATGCCTCTATGTATCATCCCAACACCCTACGGATCAAGTTGCAATCTGGTGAACGAGAAATTGAATTACTTGGTGAGAGCCTGGGAGGTGGGGTGATCCGAATAGCTGAAGTAAATGGTTATGATGCCAATTTTAGCGCTGGTTTGCATACCCTGATAATCACCGCCAAAGACACCAAAGGGACCATCGCCTATATTGCCAACGTCTTGACCCAGGATGACAGCAATATTGCCACCATGACGGTCTCCAGAAAAGCAAAAAACGCTATTGCCTGTCACATTATTGAAATGGATTCGGGCATCAAACCCATCACGATTGAATACCTGAAATCATTTAGTTGGGTAGAAGATATTATTTACATCCCAGACATTGACCTATAAACTATGAATTTGATAAGACTTATTTGTTTGACTTTCTGTTTCTCATTCGTGATTAACAGCCATGCACAGGATCGGACCTGGACTTATGCCGAGTGCCTGGATTATGCACTGGAAAACAACCTATTAGTGCAGCGCGGAGAGCTTGATGTAGAATTAGGGGAAGTGAATTTAAAACAGTCCAAGGCCAATATTTATCCCAATTTAAACTTTGGAGGGGGATATGGCATTAACTGGGGTCGGTCCATTGACCCAACCACCAACTTATTCCGGACCCAACGGATACAATCTTTTGGTTGGCAAGGAGGTAGTAACGTTACGATCTTTGGTGGCATGCAGCGAATGAACACTATAAAACAAAACAAACTGAATCTCGAAGCTAGCGTGAGTGATTTGGAAAAGGCTAAGAATGATGTTATTCTAAACGTGATGACCTTTTATACCAATGTCATCTTCAACCAAGAGCTGCTTGAAACTGCTGAATTACAACTGGGAACTACTACCCAGCAATTAAGCCGAACTAAAAAACTAGTAGAAGCCGGATCACTGGCTATCTCTGAGGAATTGGACTTGCAGTCACAACAAGCTAGTAATGAGCTGGAGGTGATAAACGCTGAAAATAACCTCAACCTGGCATTGCTGAACCTAAAGCAGGTGATGCAAATGCCAGCTACCGAAGAGTTGCAAGTAGTGGTACCGGAAATTGATGCTGATCCCTATGCATTTGGTATACTATCGGTTAGTGACATTTACCTGACAGCTGAACAAATGCAACCTGAGATTAAAAGTGCAGATCTGGGAGTTCAGAGTTCCTTACTGGGAGAGAAAATTGCCAAAGGTTCTCTGTACCCAAGCTTGGATGTAGGTTATAATATGTTCACCAACTATTCAGATGCCGCCGATCCTTTAACTGAGCTTGATGGCACTTTTGATCCACCTGATGAAATTGCAAATGCCGGATTTGTCAGCTCTGATCCCAGTCAGTCCATTACTATTTTCAGGCCAAATCCTAATTCTATACAAGTCGATAATGGGGTTTGGGACCAGTTCTCAGATAACTTAAGCCGTTCATTAAACTTTACGGTCTCTATTCCGGTGTTTAATGGGTTGGCAGTCAAGTCCAATATGCAACGCGCCAGAATAAACCGAGAGCAAGCGGAAATTTCGGCATTAGAAGTGCGTAATCAATTAAGACAAATAATTGAAACCGCTTACAACGATGCAGTTGCTGCTTCAAAGGCTTTTGAAGCTTCCCAAAAGCAGGTTCAGGCTTTGGAGGAGAGTTTCAGGGTCACTGAGAAACGCTACAATCTGGGAGCAGTGAATTTTGTTGATTACCAAATTGCTCAGAATAATCTATTCAGAGCTAAGTCAGATTTGGTCAGAACCAAATACGATTATATCTTCAAGACTAAAATATTAGATTTTTATCAGGGCAAGCCCATCGAATTTTAGTTGATGAAGAAAAAGAAATGGTTCAAACTGCAATATATTCTTGCAGCTGCAGTGGTGTTACTGATCATTATGGTGGTGATTGCCAAATCAACAGGTTTACTGGATAAGCGCAACCAGGTCGAAGTGGAACTGGCACCCACTGAACTAAATAGTATAACGGAGACCGTCAGCGCCTCCGGGTCGATTCAACCAGAGGTGGAGGTAAAAATTAGTCCCGATGTACCTGGCGAGATTATTGAATTACATGTAGAGGAAGGCGATAGTGTTGATGTTCAAGACCTGTTGATTAAAATCAGACCGGACAATTTCCAATCTGCACTGGAGCGAACCAGGGCTAACCTCAATCAACAGAAGGCCAATTTAGCCAGTGCACAGGCGCGTTTATCGCAGGCAGAGGCTGAGTTTAATCGAGTAGAGAAGGACTATAAACGCAATAAGGATCTTTATGATGAAAAGGTGATCTCAGATTCAGAGATTGAGACCGCTGAAGCCAGTTATCAGACAGCACTACAGGAACTGGAGTCTGCACGGCAGAATGTGCAAGCTTCACGTTTCACCGTGGCCAGTTCACAAGCATCAGTTGATGAAGCACAAGAGAACCTAAGCCTAACCAGTGTTTTTGCACCAATGAATGGCATCGTATCCAAATTAAGTGTGGAAAAAGGAGAACGGGTAGTGGGAACTTCCCAGATGGCAGGTACGGAGATGCTTAGGATTGCAGATTTAAATCGCATGGAAGTCAGGGTAGATGTAAATGAAAATGACATTATCAGGGTATCGGTGGGGGATACCGCCGCCATTGATGTGGATGCCTATTCCCATACAGGCCGGGAGTTTGAAGGTATAGTTACCCAAATAGCCAATACCGCCAATGATAAAGCTTCTCCTGATGCCGTAACTGAATTTGAAGTTCGAATTAGAATTTTGAATGCATCCTATCAGGATCTCATTGAAGAAACCGCCAGATCGCCCTTCAGGCCTGGAATGACTGCCAGTGTGGATATTATGACCAATAAGAAAAATGGAGTACTGACAGTGCCACTAGCAGCGGTTACCACCAGGGAAAAGGAGGAATCTGAAGATAAAGAATCAGATTCTGAAGATGACGGTAAATCGGAAATCATAGAGGTGGTATTTGTGAATGAGGATGGTGTAGCCAAAATGACTGAGGTAAAGACAGGTATTAGTGATTTTGATAATATTGAAATCTTGGAAGGGGTAGCAGAGGGTAGTGAGGTTGTAGCTGGCCCTTTCCTGGCAGTTTCCAAAAGATTGAAGGATGGGGATAAGATCAGGAAGAGCGAGAAAAACAAAGATGAAGATTGATGAATAAGACACTCAGTTTGCTTGCAGGTATACTATTGATAGCTACCCATTTTGGCAATTCTCAGTCCGCCTTTGACAAAATGTCCAATGAAAAAATGGAAAAAATTTTGCATCGAGTTGCGGTTGAAGTGGACCGGGTGCCAGGTGCAGAGGATGTTCCAGGTAGGTGGAAAATCGTCTACATGAGCCGGGAATTATTCGTGATCACAGATGAGGCCGCTAACAGAATGCGGGTGATGACGCCGATTTTGGAAGAAGAGAATCTGGATATGGAGGATTTAAAACTATTGCTAGAGGCAAATTTTGACAGAGCCCTGGACGCCAAATACAGTTTGTATCAAGGGGTTTTGTGGTCAACCTATACTCATCCCTTACAAGAGTTGACCGTGGAGCAGTTTAAAGATGCCCTTAAACAAGTGGCAACCCTTGCCGATCGCTACGGAGATACATACAGCAGTACCGATTTGGTCTTTGGGAACTAAACCCGTTCGGGTAGATTTCAAATGACAAAATGCAAATAACAAGACAAAGCTCCAACTGTCAACTTTCCTACCCACAAATCCCCAACCCCAAAAGTCAAGTTCCAAGAAGTCAGCAATGAGCCTCTTAACCTGGGTTTTGAACGCGTATATTACAGTTTTAAATCCCATTAGTTATTGAATTCACTTATTTCGAAAGCCAGTCTGGACAAAGGGGTCTCATTGATAGTTAGATACAAGGTTACCCTCACTTTGTCTGTTATTAATTTGATAGTGTTCTTTACCACCTGGCAGGCCAATGCTGATCCATTATACTTTCTTGAGATTGGGGCCAACTTTGCACCTTACTCCCTTGATACAGAACCATACAGGTTGCTCTCTTCAATGTTCATACATCAGGGTGCACTCCATCTAATTGCTAACCTGTATAGCTTGGTTTACATCGGATCAAAGCTAGAGATGGATATTGGTGGTGGCAGGCTATTGATCTATTACCTATTCACTGGGATAGTGGCAGGTATTTTTAGCCTGTGTTTTAATTTATTTACTATAAGCAGTGGCGCAAGTGGCGCTATTTTTGGCATATATGGATATCTGCTAGTAAAGGAAGTAGTTGAACATAAAAACCTGAGAATCGGTATTATTTTAAATTTCTTAGTCTACTTCGGAGCACTATACCTGTTAGGTACCAAGCTTCCTTTTGACAATGCAGCGCACTTAGGTGGGGTTCTTTCTGGCATTATACTGGGGATTGCGGATATGAAATGGGTGCTTAATTATAAAGGAATACTCGCAGCCTCTCTGATGCTTGTACTTATCTTTTATACCATACCTAGAACACAAGTACATTACTTCAGTGCTTATCAGTATTTAATTTCTGCAGATAAAAATATAGATGCAGCATTGAACAGCAATTTACCAGACCTTGAGTTGCTGCAAGGTATCAAAGAGATCAGACCATTGACCGACTCCGTTAACTTGCGCTTTAGAAATATTCTTAACCTGCCAGAAAAGCTTACAAGGGATACCATAAGGATTGGTTACTACTTAGCTTTAAAAAAAGATTTGATCGATTATATGGTGAGGCTACTGGAACAAGAGTCCTATATTTTACTAGACAGTGTACACCATACCATGACACTGATACAAACTGCTCCCTCACCTGAATTTGTCCTCAATATGGAAAGGCCCGACACCGCGTTTATTCCTCAAATGGAATTAGATCAAGACTTGGCTCCATCTAGACAGTATTATGATGAAAACTGGTTTGAGACCAACCAGAACCAGGCAGCGTTTTACCGAGTTGGTTATCAGGATACGTTAGGGCAATGGGAGGGGCATATTAGTGATTTTTACATCAGTGGAGGTATTCAGATGAAAGGTAAGATGCATAAAAGTTTGCGAAATGGGATCTTTATCTATTATAATCAGGATAGTACCTATGAATCTGGTGGCCGGTATTATATGGATAATAGAGTAGGCAAATGGGAAAGTTATTATAATAACAAGTTGATATCTGAAATACGGTATGTTGAGGGAAAGAGGCTAGTGGAAAATACCTGGGATTCTTTGGGAACTCAGATGATTACCAACGGCAATGGGAGGGAGTTACACTATTATTCAAACGGCCAACTGGGGCTAAGTATTACCGTTCAGGATGGTAAGCCACACGGTCTTTCAGAATCCTACTATAGTGATGGACGCATAAAGTACAAAGAGTACTTTAACCATGGAAAATTCATAAGTGGAACATCGTTTTCAAAAGAGGGACAACTAAATACCTATGAGATGCACCCCACTGCACCCATTCCCGTGGGAGGGTATAATAAATTCTATCAATACTTGGAGCAGAATAACCATCTAAAATCTGACTCAATTGATGAATTAGTGGTGGTTCGGTTTGATATTCACAAAACCGGTAAACTACATAACTTCAGACTATTAAAGCGTTCAGGTGAACCCTATGACAGTTATGCGGTAGAGCTCATTTCAAACGGACCACTTTGGAATCCAGCAAGGTCACATGGCCTAATGGAAATAAACACATTCATGGAGGTCGGTGTTGAGTTCTAAGTACCAGGGAAAGTTTATCGGAATCATGGTATCTTGGTATTTGTAAACCGTATCACTAAAGATCTATGAAGGCCTTGAGTATTTTATACCGGTGGCGATTGTTATTTCCGATTGCTTTTCTACTGGGTGGGTGCTCTCATCAACCAGCTACCCCTGAAACTCCCAATATCGTTTGGATCACCTCGGAAGATAATTCTACCCATTACCTGGAACACTTCGATCCCAATGGGGCCCCAACCCCAAACATAAAGTGGCTGGCCGAACAGGGCCTAACCTTTAAGCATGCTTTTTCGAATGCACCTGTGTGTAGTGTGGCACGATCTACCTTAATTTCAGGCTGCTATGCACCCAGAGTTGGCTCGCAGTTCCACCGTAAAATGGTACAAGTTCCCCTACCAACAGGGTTGAAAATGTTTCCTCAGTATTTACGCGAAGCTGGGTATTATA
>JANQPK010000316.1 GCA_028289505.1 Cyclobacteriaceae bacterium | reverse complement strand
AGTTCTAAGGTCTTCTATTGTGTACAATGTTGGAATATCCCACCAGTTGATCGGCTAACGCACCAATAGGGCGGTAATAAACGAAAATCTCGTACAAGTTTTCCGTTTCGAAATAGCTACCCTCAAAATGGTAGGGATCGTTACTCTCGGGCATGTAGTACATGTAATTATACCATCCTTGTTTCAGTAATATGGTTTTGGTGTAGCCTTCTAATTGTGAATCGTAGGTCAATAGATTTTCATCTGTACTTTGCCAGTCAGACAATGCACCCAGTACAAAGATAGATTCGGATATCGGTGGCGATTTTAAAAAAAAGTGCACGAATACATAATCACTGGTAATGTTAGCGGGATCAGTTTCCAGGTTGTCTATCACGTACTCACCATTAATATCCTGAAATGTCCCCTGTAATCGATGGATATTAAGCTCGTCTTTAAGGATGAATGCGTCTACCCGGTTTTCCTTTCGGTCAAGACTGGCAATGTTCTGGCCCAATACGTTGATGGATCGCAAATCAAAGAATCGAAATTCGTTTCCGCCTTGGAAATTATTCTCCAGGTTGAAGTACCGGTATTCGATGGTCCTCAGATCTTCCTTTAGAGCAGTGGGCGGAAGTTGATCCAGCAGATTATCCCATCTTTTATTTTGCCGGATCACCACATTAAATTCCTCCAGGGGATTCATTGCGGTCAAATCAGGATAGCGAACGGAAAAGTTAAGCTGTTGATTGAAGTCGCGTTCCGTGATACCATCGGACATGCCCACTAGTGCATCGATTTGTACCCTATTATCGTAGACCATGAACCTGCGCGTTAAGATCAGGTCTGCCTCATTGCCTTGACGGTATACTTTAATGATATAATTACCAGTTCTTTTTACTGAGGGCACAATCCACCGATAGTGTACATATGGGATTCTGGTTCCAAAAGAATACTGGTAATCAGTTATAGGGAAATCATTGAATTGGCTGAGAAAATCGTTATTGTTCAGTCTGGACTTCTCCCAATTTGCATCACAATGGATTAGCCTGGCATAATAACTCTGAAAATCGCCATATAATTGATCGAATTCCAAAATTAGATTCCTGTTTGTTTGTAAAGGGATGACTGCCGGCTGGATAACCTCATCATAAGAGTCCTGCTGTGGGTATAATCTTACCGTTTTTACATTTTCCTCATAAGCCCGATTGTCCAACTCCAATTTCTTGGTGCCTGATGATCCTGTGCTCAGGCTGGTGGTGGCTTGATCCAACGGTACACAACCTGCAAATATCAATAGTGTTGACCATCGGATCAGTTTGAACTGAAAATACCTTAGCATATGCCGCTAAAACTAGCTATTTCTGTAAAAAAATAGAAATTCCAACCCTTTTTGCGGAAAGCGTGTCTAGTAATTAGGGCTAAACGTACAAACCACCGGTAGTTTGAACTTCACTGAAGCACAATTAATTAAGGGTTGCAGCCAGGGAGATCGCGAATCTCAAAGAGAGCTGTATCAGCGCTATGCTGCTGCCATGTTGATGGTTTGTACACGATATAGTAAAAATCGTGAAGATGCCGAGGATATACTGCAAGAGGCCTTTATCAAGGTTTTCAAGAATATTAAAAATTTTAAGCAGCAGAGCACTCTGGGTTATTGGATTAAAAGGATAGTGGTGAATACAGCATTGAACTTTCAACGAGGCAAGCTTTACCTTTTTCCGATGGTAGAACTAGATGATCAGTCAACTATCTCGGTAAGTGATCAGGCTTTAGCCAACTGTAGTTTACAAGATTTGACCAAAATGATACAGAGCCTTCCGGATGGATGTCAGGTAATCTTCAACCTATATGCAATTGAAGGTTACAAACATCATGAAATTGCCAAAATGTTGAAGATCAGTGAAGGAACATCGAAGTCACAATATGCACGAGCCAAAAGTCTTTTACAGCAAATGATCAATACGGCCAGCAATATTAATTACGAAAAGTACCAATGACATGGCAAAAGATAATTTTGAGCAGAGGATAAGAGAACGTTACCAAGGAGCTGAGATTCAGCCTTCGGAAGGTTTGTGGAATGGTATAGAAGCTGCAATTGCCAACGAAGAGGTAAGCAGGTACAAGAGAGGAATGGCCTATTACAGATGGATTGCAGCCGCCGGTCTACTTCTTATCCTAAGCTATCTTGGTTATCGCGGATTTGAATCGCAGTCAGGTGAGCGCATCGCAGATCAGGTCACCACTGAATTACCAGATAGCGAAAGCACCACTGAGCAAGAGTCAGTCAATACATTGTCTACAGACAACCCATCAAACCAAGATAATTCATCAAGCCAGGAACTTGAAACACTTTCAAAAACTGATGAGAACAGTAGACAGCGGGCTACTATTACAGGTGATCCCAGGATTGCGGAGGCAGCCGAAAGCCCTAATATCTCCACTGCTCTTAATAAAGATAACGGGTTTACTAATACTCAAGCTTCCTCTACCCAGGTGTCTGCTATCCAAAGGTCAACACCAGTTACTTCACCCCTAAGTTCATTGGACGAAGATTTACTAATCTCGGAATTAGCACTTCTGGCTACTCCTGAAACGGTGAGAGGGGTGGTGGTATATCCAGTAGAAAAAACATCGCACAGGGCAATATTATGGGCTGGTCTGAACATGGCTCCGGGATCCTTTGATCCCAACTATACCGTACAAACCAACCAATTTGCTACTCCATCCAATGCCTACAGGGGCTTAAGTCAGGCCTCTGACAGCGAGGACCACAGATCCGGGTTTTCTATGGCTCTGGGAGTTGAAATGGGTATGAGGTTATCAGAAAGATGGCAAATCAGTAGTGGAGTACAGTACCTGAATAACAATGTACAAAGTAGCACCAACTTTGTCTTGGATAATAGAACACCAGTTTTTTCCAGTACCGTAGAGTCTTTAGATCTTCAAGCAGATGAGACCGGATCAAATCTTTCTTTTGAGCCCACAGAATTAGACAACACTTTCCAATTCGTTTCTATTCCGGTACAAGCTGGCTATTTGGTGCTGGATAAGAATATTAAACTGACACTGAGCGCTGGTGTTGCCAGTGATGTATTTCTAAGGAACAGAATTTCATCAGTGGATAATTCGCTTGAGGCTGTTACCATCAATCCTGGGTCGGATGCACCATTCAGATCGGTCTATTTCAATGGGTTGCTGGGGGCACAAGCCAGTTATGAGTTTTTACCTAGATATCAGCTCACTTTGGAGCCAAGGTATAAGTTAGCGCTGAGTGAATTTACCAAATCCAACCTGGCTTACAGCAGTTTGCCATCCACATTTGGAATCGGTTTTGGTGTCAAGTATGTCTTTAAATAATGCGGGATCAGGGGGATGTTAGAATTTAAAATAAAACTTATTATGAACTATCAATACAAACTTTGGAGTAACCTAATTACCGCCCTATTATTGGGAGTTGCTATCATGATCGCCATCAGCTTTATCGGTTGTACCGATGACTGTGAACGAACGCAAACCTATGTCTACCTGGAGCCCGTGTATACTGCTGCCAGCGAAGTAAGGTCATCTTTTGCCAGTCTTGCGCCCCAAGCTATGGAGGAACCCGGAAAGATCTACCGGAAAGACCATTACCTGTTCATCAACGAGAGGGGAAAAGGGATTCATATTTTTAACAATAACGATAAGACCAATCCCACTCCATTAAGTTTCCTAAATATTCCAGGAAGTTTTGATGTTGCGGTGAAAGGAGATATCATGTACGTAGATAGTTTTGTCGATCTGGTAGTGCTTGACATCAGCGACCCCACTAATGTAGTGGAGATAAGAAGAGTGGAGAACGTGCTGCAGAATTTGGATATATTGGGATTCTACAGCAGTGAGGAAACCGGCTTTGTTACCGATTTCGTAGAAATGGAGACCATAGATGTTTATGATTGTGATGAGAGCCCAGTGGTAACGCCAGGTCGGGGAGGCTTTTGGTTGGAGGCAGATCAGTTAGCTAATTTCCGTGCTTCTCAAAGTAAGGGCTATAGCGGCTCTGGTAGCCCGGGAGCTGGTCTAGGGGGATCTTTTGCTAGGTTTACCATTTATGCCGATTTCTTATATGTGGTCGATAGCTGGTCGATGCATGTATTTGATATACAAGATCAATTGCAACCAGATGAGGTTAATCTGATAAACTTGGGGTGGGGCATTGAAACCATCTTCCCTTATCACGATAAGCTGTTTATCGGGTCTAATACCGGAATGCAAATTTTTGATAATTCCGACCCAGTAAACCCTCAGTTTGTCAGTGATTTTACCCATGCACTGGCCTGCGACCCTGTAGTGGTGCAAGACGACATTGCCTATATTACCCTGCGTACTGGGAATAACTGTTTTGGTATCACTGATCAGTTAGATATAGTGGACGTATCCCGACTAGAAAATCCCTCATTGATAAAGAGTTATCCTATGGACAATCCTCACGGTTTGGCAATTGATGGTGATATATTGTTTCTATGTGAGGGCGACTATGGGTTAAAGGTGTTTGATGTTGCCAATCATTTTGAGGTGGATAATAACTTACTAGCGCACTTTTCCGATATTCCGTCTTATGATGTGATTGCTATAGACAGTCATTTGATTCTGGTTGGAGACAATGGTATTTATCAATTCGATTATGCCGATCCTCGGAATATGAAGTTATTAAGTGTAATCAGCGCCCAATAAATTCAACCAAATGAAATTCCATATCAAAACAATATTGTGGATCAAGCTGACATTACTGTTACTACTAGGTACTAATGCCGTACTGGCCCAGGTAGACAAGTATGTGGATCAGATTAAACTCAACAATGGCAGCACTATTTGGGGGATTAGCGAAATCAGACAGGACCAAGTAATCATTCATGTTTCTGATGAGGATTCTGTAATGGTTTCTGCTGAAAACATAAAATCGATGAGGACTAATAAACTCAATCCTGAATTATACCAGAGTAGGGTAGGGGGATTGTACTACCAGGTGTCGACCGGAGTGCTGGTGGGGAGTAGCCACCAGTACTCCGGCAATGAGGCCAGTTTTTCCGGTGCCTTTATAAGTGGCTATAAATTAAAGCAACAGCTAGGTTTGGGGCTTGGTGTAGGGGTAGACTTCTACCCCGGACAAAGGCATATACCGCTGTTCCTCGATATTCAGGGAGATTTGGTCTCAGGCAGAATAACACCGTTCTACCAACTGGATATCGGATATAGTTGGGCTGAAGAGAGAGATGCCCCTGAAGAGCTTGAAAGCCTAACTGGAGGTCTTTATTTTAAGCCTGCTGTAGGGGTAAAATGGCACTTTGCCCGTTACAGCTGGTTTTTACAGTTGAGTTATGTACGGCAGGAGTCAACCGCACGTTACCAGCCTATAGATTTTGGTAATGGAAATCTCCTGACCAATGTGGAAGAAAGGGTAATGCAGCGAGTAGGTATCAGCCTGGGGATGGTTTTTTGATAATGCTAGGACTCCTCTTGATCTATTTGTTCAGCAATTTCCTCCCATTTTTGATTGAGCTGGTTTAGTTCCATTTCATTTTTTTCAAAGGCCTGCGTCACTTCTTGCAGGGAGTGAGGCTCACTGTAGACTTTAGGATCCGATAATTGTTGCTCAAGTTGGGCCTTATCGGATTCTACTTTTTCCAAGAGTTCCTCGGTGTAAGCCAGTTGTTTCTTCAACTTTTTGAGACGGTGTTCTTCAGAGGTCTTTTTTGGTGGCTTCTTCTTGGACTTGCTGGTTTTAGATTGATTCATTACAGGTGTCTGAGATTGCTTGGACTGCCAATATTCATATTCATGATAGGTTCCGGGGTAAGCTTTTATTTGATGCTGTTCGATATACCAAATCTTGGTAGCCACCTGGCTGATGAAATGTCGATCGTGACTGACAATGATTAAGGTTCCCTGATATTGTTGAAGGGCCTGAATCAGTATTTGAACCGAATACATATCAAGATGATTGGTGGGTTCATCCAGCAGTAGGAAGTTGGATTCGGATATAAGGGTTTTGGCGAGTGCTACTCTTGATTTTTCACCACCTGAAAGCACTTTTATTTTTTTAAAAACATCATCATTGCTAAACAGGAAACAACCCAAAAGACTCCTCAATTCGAGCTCGGTTTTACCGCTGCCACTCTGCTTCAATTCTTCCAGTATCTCCTGGTTTATGTCGAGTGCTTCCAACTGGTGCTGGGCGTAGAAGCCGAGATTTACATTATAGCCAAGTTTTGACTCGCCATCAATGGGCTCGGTCCCGGCTATAATGCGTAGCAAAGTTGATTTTCCTCTTCCGTTCGCACCGATGAGGGCAATTTTATTTCCTCTTTCAATAATTTCTGAGGTATTCTCGAAGATCAAGGATTCACCATAAGCCTTGGAAATGTTATTTAATTCGCAGACAGTTCGGCCAGATTTCTGTTCAAAAGAAAAACTAAATTTGATAGGAGCTACTGTATCAGATATTTCTTCGATTCGTTCCATTCTATCCAGAGACTTAATCCGTGATTGTACCTGCCTGGCCTTACTGGCTTTGGCCCTGAAACGATTAATGAACTGCTCTGTTTGCTTTATTTTCTGTTGCTGGTTAGCAAATGCGTTATTTTGGATTTCTGACCTCAGCGCCTTTTCTTCCAGGTAAAAGCTGTAGTTTCCGTTATAGGTGGTGAGTTTTTGCTGACTTACTTCCACCACTATTTCTGCCATTGAGTCAAGAAACTTTCGGTCGTGGGAAACAACTACCACTGCCCCTTCATAACTTTTAAGGTATTGCTCAACCCATTTAATAGACGGGAGATCCAGGTGGTTAGTAGGTTCATCAAGCATTAGCAGGTCTGGCTTTTCCAGTAATAACTTGGCTAGTATTACTCTCATTCTCCAGCCACCAGAGAATTCATTCAGAGGCCTGGTAAGGTCCCGGGTGGTGAATCCCATCCCCTCCAAAACCCCTTCAGCTCTTGCTTGCATGGTGTATCCATCCAAGCGCTCGAACTCTTCCTGCATGGCCGTTAGCTTTTCAACAGTACGATCTTGGTAGCTCGTTTCTAATTCAGCCAAGGTTTTATCAATCCTATCTTGCAAGTTGCAGGCCTCTTGAAAAGCCTGCATGGCCACCTGGAGGATGGTATCTTCTGAGCTGAAGGATAAAAGGTCTTGATCCAGATACCCTAGTGTACAATCCTTACTTTTACTGATAGTACCACTACTGGGTTGATAATTACCATTGATTAAGCGCAGCAAGGTGGACTTTCCGGTACCATTTAAGCCAATCAGTCCGATCTTATCACCACTACTGATATGAAGTGAAGCATTGTCGAAAAGTACTCGATCTCCTATGTAGTAGGAAAGGTTGTTAATTGCAATCATTCAGTTTCAAAATTAATAATTAACAATTAACAATTGACAATTAGAACAATTGGAGAAAGAACCTTCCTCACTCAATCCCTACATCCTTTACATGAACTCAATGGGAATGGTAACTTTGGTTTGGTCCCACATCATCACCAGTTCAGCACTTTGAGCTTTTTGTTGAAATTCGATAGTAAATGGTTCATAGACTTCTGTAGTGGTAGAAACAGGAGCTTCAAATCGAATCACGTCCATCTTGGAGTTATAGTTATAAGCCCCCCACTGGCCCAGTTCGCTATTCAGGATAATGGTCCACTGGTTTTTATCAGGTATAGTAAACAGGGTGTAGGTCCCTGGTTTGATTTGATTTCCACCAATCTTAACCGGTCCGGTCACGGTGATTTCGGTGGCCTCATTGGCTCCTGTTCTCCATACCTCGCCGTAGGGCTCTAGCTCTCCAAAGATTTTCCGACCTCTTTTATGCGGTCGGCCATAAGTGATTTTAATATAGGTGTCTTCATATTTCATGGTAACCATTTCCAAAGGACTTGGTCTTGGTTTCAGGGCTTCTTGCGCATTAATTTCAGGCACAATCATAAAACCAACCAAAAGGAAGGCTATCAGCAATTTGTTTATGTTGGTCATTGCGGTAAATTTATACAAAGTTGGCGATATTAATCATATACAATAATTTTACCAAACTGAATTTCGCCTAATTAAAAACCTAAATTTTTGACTGACAGACCCGCTTTTGATGACATTTATATGGAATTGGCGGTGAACCTGGCCAAGAGGTCACACTGCATTAAACGACACGTTGGAGCAGTGCTAACTAAGGATACCCGCATTATATCCATTGGTTATAATGGCCCCCCTGCAGGCACTCATAATTGCGATGAAGAATGGCCTGAGACTGGTTGCCCACGGAGCTCCAAGGGAAGTTGTAGCCTGGCATTACACGCTGAGCAAAATGCCATTCTGTACGCAGTCAAGAATAAGTCAAGCGTGGAAGGCACTACGCTTTACGTTACTCTGTCTCCGTGCCTTAGTTGTGCCAGGATTATTTTCGCCATGGGAATCGTTAAGGTGATATACCTAAAATCGTATGCGGAATTCAAAGGATTGGAAAAGGATGAAGGCCTCGAATTCCTCAACTTATTCGGAGTGGAGACCAGCCAGTATCGGGGTGATCTTGAAAATGTGACCCACATGATTTGAACAGCAACAGCCTGCCGGCAGGCAGGCATACAGCAAGAGGCTTGAATGACGGTTAATTTCATCATATAGTTTGAAGCTTTAAGTGCTTAAAACCAGCATACTAACTGTATACCCTACACTATTACAGTTACTGCCCCTCTGTATGCCCCACACTGTTGCTGTTGCTGCCCAACTGAATGCCCCACACCGTTGCTGTTGCTTACCCACTGTATGCTCAACACCGTTGCTGTTACTATTTATACAATATTAACCTCTGGTATTAATTCGATTCCGAACCTGGATTGCACTGAGGCCTGAATCTGCTTCGAC
This sequence comes from Cyclobacteriaceae bacterium, assembly GCA_028289505.1. Classification (GTDB taxonomy): domain Bacteria; phylum Bacteroidota; class Bacteroidia; order Cytophagales; family Cyclobacteriaceae; genus SZUA-3. Next base: position 6,139 of record JANQPK010000316.1, on the reverse strand, counting down.
AAGTCCACCAGTTCTCTGCCTTTGGCACCACCATAATTCACTAGTACCAGGGCTTGTTTAGCGTGCACACCGATGGACCCTTTTCTATACCCCTTCCATTGACATTGTTCAATTAACCATCCTGCAGGGATTTTTGAATAACTGTTATCGAAGGCATATGAAGGTATATTTGTATATTCGGTTTTTAGGTTATTTAACGTTTCATTGGCCACAATAGGATTCTTGAAGAAACTTCCGGCATTGCCTATCACTGCAGGATCCGGTAGCTTGCTTTGTCTAATCTTGATGACTGCACTACTAATGTCCTTTATAGTCAATTGCTCAACTCCCATTTCTTCCAAAGTTTGTGCTACTGCTCCATAAGAAGTGTTAAAGGTGGGGTGTTTGCTTAGCTTTAGTATTACCCTAGTAATGATAAACTGTTGTTTAAGCGGCCCTTTGAAGACGCTGTACCGGTAACCAAAATCACAATCTGTAGTGTTAAACTGTGCAATTTTCCCGGTTTTCAGCTCAAATGCTTCCAGGTATTCAAATACGGAACTAAGTTCAACCCCATAGGCGCCAATATTTTGCATGGGAGCGGCTCCTACAGTCCCCGGTATCAAGCTGAGGTTTTCAATTCCGCCCCATCCATTTTCGATGGACCACAACACCACTTGATGCCAATTTTCACCGGCCCCAAGTCTGACCCATACGAATTCTTCGTTCTGTTTAAGGACTTCTTTGCCAAGTATGTTATTTTTCAACACCAGACCTGCATAGTCTCCGGAAAATAGAACGTTACTTCCTCCACCTAATACCAGCAATGATTGAGTAGAGAAATCAGGGACTTCAGATAAAATGGAGATGTCATTTTCATGCTCGATAGTTGCCAATTCACTAGCCGTAATGTCGAGGCCAAAGGTGTTGTAGTGTTTCAGGGAAACGTGGTGCTGAATCTCCATGTCGATGCCCCAAAACTATGAAATTAGTGCATCCGGCAATATGATACGGACTTTATTTTTTGGGCAATTCTAGGAGAAAAGTAGCGCCTTTGCCAGGAAATGATTCCACTGAAAGACTACCACCATGAATCTGTACAATTTTCTTGCTAGTAGCTAACCCAATTCCAGATCCTTTGAACTCAGACTGGCGATGCAGCCGTTTGAAGGGCTTGAAAATTTCATTAAAATAGGCAGGATCGATGCCTATCCCATTGTCCTGAGCATGTAAGAAAAAAGATGAAGTCATACCATTTTATCTGGTGAAATCCTGGAGATCCTGCTTGATTTGATTGATTCTTGCTTCCAGTAATTCGGTAATAGCCTGGTGATCTGAGGTATTATCAAGTTGGTTGTTAACACTTATATAAAACTTTATCTTGGGCTCCGTACCCGATGGACGAGCAGATACTTTGCTTCCATCTTCAGTAAAGAATTGTAGCACATTGGATTTTGGCAGATCAATAGCACTGGTTTCATTACTGGTTAGATCTTTTGATTCACTGCTTTGGTAATCCTTTATCATCCGCACAGCTGAGCCCCCAAAAGAAGCTGGAGGATCTTGCCGTAATTTCCGCATGATCTCCTGGATTTCGTCAGCCCCGGATTTACCCGGTTTAGTTATGGATATAAGAGACTCCCTGTAATACCCGTACTGATGATAAATCGAGATCAACCGATCAAAGAGGGTTTGACCATTTTGTTTACAATAGGCTACCAGTTCTGCTATTATGGCACAGGATGCTACGGCATCCTTGTCTCTAACACTTTCACCAACCATATAGCCATAGCTTTCTTCTCCTCCTACAATAAACTCTCGCTGGCCTTCAAGCTTCCCAATGATGTCGGCGATCCATTTGAAACCCGTAAGGGTGTTAAAGCAATCTATATTAAAATGGTCAGCAATTTCATCGATAAGATCTGTGGTAACGATGGTTTTGACGATATAATTAGCATCACTGATTTTGCCGTTTACACTCCACTGTTCCAGTAAATAATGTATAAGCAGTACCGCAGTTTGATTTCCATTAAGCAGCTGAAACTCCCCCTGGTTGTTTTTAACTCCGATACCTACCCTGTCCGTATCGGGATCTGTGGCCATAATCAAGTCCGCATCTATAGCTTTTGCTTTAGCCATAGCCAGGCTCATGGCCTCCTGCTCTTCCGGATTGGGATAAACTACCGTTGGAAAGTTACCGTTGGGTTCTGCCTGTTCTTCCACTATATTCACATTGGTAAATCCAATCCTTCGCAGTATTTCAGGCACCATGGTTATTCCTGTACCGTGGATGGAGCTGTAGACAATTTTGAGGTCATTTTGTTGTTGTATCACCTGGTTGTTCACAATAAGTGCCTCAATCATCTCCAGGTATTTCTGGTCGACCTCTGCCCCTATGGTCTCGATTAGGTCGGTGTTGCCTTCAAACTTTATCATATCAAAATTCTCGATGGCATTTACCTCGGACATTACATTTTTATCATGAGGGGGTACCAATTGGGCTCCATCTTCCCAATAGGCTTTATAGCCGTTGTATTCTCTGGGGTTGTGGGAGGCGGTTATTACCACCCCACTTTGACATTTCAACTCTCTAATGGCAAAGCTCAACTCGGGTGTAGGTCTGAGCGATTCAAACAAATACACCCTTATACCGTTGGCAGCTAAAACTTGAGCGGTAATCCTGGCAAAATAGTCACTTTTATTACGGCTGTCATGGGCGATAGCAACTTTTATCTCCTGCCCTGTAAATGATTGATTCAGGTAGTTAGCTAATCCCTGTGTGGCTTTACCTACCGTGTATTTATTGATCCGGTTAGACCCTATGCCAATGATCCCCCTTAAACCACCGGTACCGAATTCCAGATCCTTGTAAAAGGCATCAACCAAATTTTTGGGATCCTTCTGAAGTGTCTCAATCTGTTGCTTACTTTCTTCATCAATATTACCGTTCAACCACTGATCTACTTTTTGCTGTACTGCTTGATCAACCATGTTTATATTGTGTTCATTAATGCTAAAGATTTCCCCTGAGCGCTTGTTCTCTCTCAATCGCTTCAAATAAAGCTTTAAAGTTTCCTTTTCCAAAAGATTTTGCTCCCTTACGCTGAATTATTTCGTAAAAAACTGTGGGCCTGTCTTGCACTGGTTTGGTGAAGATCTGTAGCAAATATCCTTCTTCGTCGCGATCTACCAGTATATTGAGCTTTTTTAATGAATCGATGGTCTCATCGATTGTGCCCACCCGTGCTATCAGGTCATCGTAGTAAACATCAGGGACCATTAAAAATTCCACGCCACGCTGTCTTAGTTGCGATACTGTTAACAGGATATCATCGGTGGCCAGGGCCACATGCTGTACGCCAGCTCCCTGGTAGTACTCAATGTATTCCTCAATCTGTGATTTTTTTCTTCCCTCGGCAGGCTCATTAATGGGAAATTTAATATAACCATTTCCATTGGCAACTACCTTTGACATCAGTGCAGAATACTCTGTAGAAATATCTTGATCGTCAAAGGTGACTAACAAACTGAACCCCATCACCTCTTCGTAGAATTTTACCCATTTGTTCATGTCACCGAGGTTCACGTTGCCAACACAATGGTCGATGTGTTTCAATCCCACCGGTTCTGTGGAAAAGCTACTGGATTTAGCTTCAAAACCCGGCAAGAAAGGACCATGGTATGCTTTCCTTTCCACAAATTTGTGAATTGTTTCACCGTAAGTTTGAATGGCACTGATCACCACTTGTCCAAACTTATCTTCAATTACTTTTGGTTCCATCACAGAAATGGCCCCTTTACTAACCGTCTGGTGATAGCTTGATGAGGCATCATCAACCCACAATGCCAGCACTTTTACGCCGTCTCCATGATGTTGCACATGTTGGCTTATTGCCGAATCTGGCACCAACGAAGTAGTCAGAACGAATCTTACCTTACCCTGTTGCAGTACGTAGCTGGCCTCGGTTTTAGCACCAGTTTCTGGCCCTGCATAGGCAATGAGTTCAAAACCAAAGGCATGCTGATAGTAGTGAGCAGCCTGCTTAGCATTTCCTACATAAAATTCTAAGTGATCGGTGCCTTTTAAAGGAAGAAAATCTTGGTCCATGGCTATTGTTGTTTCGGGTAATTTCTACTTATTTGCAATGTAAATTAATTTTTTATTCACACGGTATAAGCACACATTTTTACGCCATGGATTTAGATGCTTTAGATAAATCTCTAGTGGAGATTATTAAAATCAAGAATGAGCTGCGCAGCATTGGTTATCAAGACCCTAGATATGACGACATAGAAGAGAAGCTTCACGACTTGGAGGACGAACTGATGGAAAGGTATGGGGAAGAAATGGAGCAAGTGATACAGGAAGTCCACGACAGATTATGCCCAGACACTGATGTACTCATGCCAATTGCCTATTTGGCAAAGTCATACGTCCCAGCTGAGGGTGAAGACGGAAGTGAAACATTTGATGTTGATCTGAAAGAAGGTGTTCCGGTGATTTTGGACGAATATCCGGATCAACTAACCAGAATGGTTTTATTACCAAATCCTCCTAGATTGATTGTTCAGGTTAACCGTGAAAAACGGTTTTTGGTGTGGCCGGAATAGCGCTATCGGAAACCAAGGCTTTTCCGAACCCTTTCTAAAACTGGTTGAGCGATTTCACTGGCCCTTTTCTCACCTGATTCGAGTTGCTGGTTGATCTCTTCTGGACGCTCCATTAGATCACTGAATACGGCTCGTTCCCGCTTAAATCTCTCTAGTATTAACTCAAATAGCGCTTGCTTGGCATGTCCATAGCCATAATTTCCTCCCAGGTATTTTCCACGCATTTCTTCTGTTTGTTCTGGGGTGGCTAGAAGTTCAAAAAGTGCAAAAACGTTGCAACTATCAGGATCTTTAGGTTCTTCCAGTGGTGTACTGTCTGTTACTACCGACATCACTGCTTTTCTAAGAGGCTTTTCATCTAGAAAAATGTCAAGCGTATTGTTATAGGACTTACTCATTTTTTGTCCGTCTGTGCCCGGAATGGTCATGACACTTTCATCAATACGAGCTTCCGGTAGCACAAAGGTCTCACCCATTAAGTTGTTGAAACTTCCTGCAATATCCTTGGCCATTTCTAAATGTTGCTTTTGATCCTTACCCACGGGCACAATGTCCGCGTCATATAAAATGATATCTGCCGCCATCAGCACAGGATAAGTGAATAGTCCTGCATTGATATCGGAAAGACGGTCGCTCTTATCTTTAAAACTATGGGCGTTGGCCAGCATGGGATAAGGCGTGAAGCAGTTGAGATACCAGGTCAATTCGCAGACCTGAGGTACTCTTGATTGACGGTACAATAAATTCTTCTCGGTATCCATGCCACAGGCAATCCAGGCTGCGGCAGTGGCATTGGTGTTGGCGCTCCTGAGTGCTGCATCCTTGACATTAATAAGCGAATGCAGGTCAGCAATGAAAAATAATGATTCATTATCTTCTTTTCGGGATAGTTCAATAGCCGGAATAATAGCTCCCAATAGATTTCCCAGGTGAGGTCGCCCAGTGCTCTGAATCCCGGTTAATATTCTGGTCATAGACGAATTCAAAAATCAACCCCACAAAGAAACAATATTTAATCTTAAATCAATTGATTTGAGGAAGGGCTTTTACGTGGGCGTAGATTTCAATCTCATTGATCATTAATTCAAGGGGCTCCTTAACCATTTTTACCCCCTTTACATCATTCAATAATCCTTCCGGTGAGATGGCTTTGACCCCATAATATCTGCCCTGGGTGTCAATGGCTTTCAGTTCGATGATATTGCCTGACCGTCTTACCCCTTTTACCTCCAGTTTATCTCCCTGCTGGGTTATGGCTTTAATATCATAAATTGTTCCATCGACCCCAATCGCCTTTACCGGAGCGTATTGATCCTGACTCAACATCATTTTAACCGGTAATCTGTCCAAACCAACTAAGGCCTTTATATCCATGAACTGCCTTTGATTAGAATCGCGGATTGCTTTAATGTCATAGCTGCTCCCATTTGAATCCAAAGCCTTAATGTCCATGGTCCGTCCTTCCGGGTGAATAACCTTGACGTGCCACATAGGACTATCACCAAGGCTTTCTACCTGGGGCAAAGCCTTTACATGAGCATAAATTTTA
>JANQPK010000288.1 GCA_028289505.1 Cyclobacteriaceae bacterium | reverse complement strand
AAATCCGTCTGCGCTAACTCGGAATTATTGTGGAAAACCCCTACGCCATTAGTTTCAAAGCCTTGTTGCTGCAGATTTTTGATAAAAGCGGTAGAAATTACTACCTCAGCATCCTTCTTGTAAAGACAATCCAACAACTGTCTTACATAATGCTCTGATTTAGTATCGATTTGCCTGCCGTGAATAGCGATTCTCATACTAGCTGCTTGTCGCTAAATGTCGAGATATTTAAATAGAATATCCAACCTTTCTTTATCATCAGACTCCATTTCGTTGTCCTCAAATTTTGCTATGATATTATACTCAAACCTTTCAAAAGTGGCAATTATGGGGCTTAAATCGGTTTTATTAATCTTAAGGGTCAACTTGAGCATGTTTGCATCTAATATGTCATTGTTTACGATACTGCTGAGAATCTTAGCGTCGTTAGATTCTACTAGTCTGCTGATTTCAGAAAGTGAATAATCGATTTGCTTAAGACTCAGTATAATGATTCCGCCTGGACTTTGGACCGCAGCTGACTGGGCAAATGCCCTCACAGTATCCTTAATGGAAATCACACCCAAGAATGTCTCGGAATCGTCCAAAACTGCCACCAGCTGGACGCCATGATCGGATACAATCTTTAACACATCATAAAAATGTTGGTTCTCATTGACCACACAAGATTTTCCCAATAGTTGGTACTCTCCAACTTCCTTGGTATTGTCATTATCTTCAAGAATTGCTTCCTCTGAGATCAAACCACAATAAACACCATTTTCAATTACTGGCAATTGATTGATGCGCAATTCCTCCATCCATGCATTGGCCTTACTTGCTGGATCCACCTTTTTAAGAGGAGGAATCATATGGTTTATCAATTCCTTAGCTACCATTTTGCTCTAGATACTGTTCCAGTAAATCGTTGAACTTCTGCGGATGCTCCATCATGGGAGCATGACAACACTTGTCTATAAACCTTAATGTGGTGTTGGGTATCAATCTATCAAATTCATGGGCCACCATTGGTGGTGTGATGGTATCATTCAGGCCCCATATCAGCAATGTGGGTGCCTTTATGTTGGGAATCTCACTGGCCATATTATTTCGCTGAGCCGACTTGGCGATCGCCACTATTCGCATTGCCTTGGGAATGCTCGTGGTGGTTTCGAATACCTCATCCACGTATTCTTTGGTAACCGTTTTCGGATCGTAGAAAGTGTACTCCACCCTTTCCTTGATATACTTGTAATTTCCCCGTTTGGGGAATGAGCCACCCATTGAATTTTCGAATAATCCAGAACTGCCGGTAAGAATTAGTCTTTTTGTTTTTTCAGGGTGAGCTAAGGCATACATAAGAGCCAGGTGACCTCCCAAAGAATTCCCCATAATGGTAATATCCTTTAAGTTTTGCCACTCGACAAACTCTTCAACAAATTTCACTAATCCTTCTAATCCCGCTTGCTTTAAGGGCATTTCATTTATTGGAAGTAATGGGATCATGACTCGATACCGTTCTTTGAACCGGTTCACTACCGCACTCCAATTACTCAAGGCTCCAAATAGACCGTGCAATAGTAAAAGAACTTCTCCTTTACCCTGGTCCACAAATTGGAACTTACCATCGCTATGAACTAAATGGTCCATTTCTCCTCAATAGTTACTCAATATACAAGACAAATCACGCTTCACAACATAGTATCAATCTATGAATCATGGGATCTCCGGCGATAAACGACCTGCAATCGACTCAAATAGATGCTTCAAAAACGGTACATATTCTGCAAACAAATCGAATAGTGCAGGAGCGAGAGATTCAATCCTACTGTACAACACCGAGTTTTCTCTTACGTGTAGAGGTAGCTCAATTCCAAACTTATCGGTCAACCACATGAGTATGCTTATCCCAAATGCCCAGGTCAGTACCACTAGTAAACTACCCGCGAAATTATCAAAAATTCCCAAGGGTGTTAAATCAATAGACTTCTTCACTACCTTCGCTATTATTCCTATTCCTATCCCAACCGCTGCAAATATTAGTATAAATGCCAAAAAAGGCAGTACCCCAGATAATCCATCAATGACATCATCGAGTATTTGAACCCCCCAATCCAAAAAAGTGAAACCAAGAATAATTCCTACCCAAAAAGCCAAGAAGGAAAGTAAGCTTACTATAAAACCTCTTTGATACCCCTTATAACCGGCAAACACCAGTACCAACAGTAAAACGATATCTATGGTACTCATTTTGGGTATGCTAATTACCTAACAGTGATTTTGTAATCTTAGCAATAGTTGCTCCTTCAGCACGTCCCTTAAAAGCCTCATTAGCAGCACCCATCACTTTACCCATATCCTTAGGTGACGATGCCCCGGTCTGCTCAATGATGCGTTGCAACTCCAATGTCAGCTCCTCCTGCGTCATTTGTTCGGGTAGATACCGCGAAATAATGGCTACTTCAGCCTGTTCCACTTCAGCTAAGTCATCTCTTCCCTGCTCCGAGTACAATTGAGCTGAATCCTTTCTTTGCTTTACCGCTTTAGTTAAAAGCTTTAACTCCTTGTCGGAGGAAAGTTCAGAACCAGCTCCCTTCTCTGTCTCTGCGAGTAAAATCATAGATTTTATTCCCCTGAGTGCTCGAATCTCGTCTTTATTTTGAGATCGCATTGCCGTTTTAAGGTCTTGTTCAATTTGGCTTTTTAAGCTCATTTCGAATAACTTTTATATTGCGTAAATTTACCATCTGTAGAAGCAAATGATGACCAAATTAAGCGTTAATATTAACAAATTTGCCACGCTGCGCAATGCTCGAGGGGGAAATAATCCCAACCTGGTGAAGGCTGCGATAGATATTGAATCCTTTGGTGCTCAGGGAATAACTGTCCATCCTCGTCCGGACGAACGGCACATTACCTACCAGGATGTACTGGACCTAAAAGAAGTAGTTTCCACTGAATTCAATATTGAAGGTTATCCTGATGACCGTTACTTAAGGCTGGTGGAACAGGTGAAACCTACCCAAGCTACCTTGGTTCCCGATGCACCTGATGTAATCACATCAAATGCTGGCTGGGATACGCAGAAATGTCAAAAGCAATTGGAGGAAGTGGTGCAGCACCTCAGTAAACTTGGAATCAGAAGTAGCATTTTCATTGATCCTATGGTACCCCGCATTGAAAAGGCAGCAGAGATAGGTTGTAATCGAATTGAATTATACACTGAACAATATGCTACACAGTTCCCCTCCGATCCAGAAGATGCAATTGCAAGTTATCTATCTGCCGCCCATTGCGCCAAAGAGTTAGGATTAGGTGTCAATGCAGGACATGACTTGGCCCTTGACAATCTTCAATTCTTTAAGACTTCCATTCCCTTCCTGGATGAGGTATCAATCGGTCATGCTATTATTTGCGATGCCATATATTATGGTTTGGAAAACACCATTCAGCTTTATCTCCGAAAATTGAAATAACCATGATCTTAAATCACCGCATTTTTGGTCAGGGCCCTCCCTTGTTTATTCTACATGGGCTTTTCGGGTCACTGGAGAATTGGATGACTGTAGCAAAACAGTTATCGTCTCACTACACGGTTTACCTGGTGGACCTTAGAAACCACGGACAGTCATTTCACCATCACCAATTTGACTACCGTGCCATGTCCCAAGACATCCAAAGCCTGGTTGAGCATCTGAATCTGTCTGAAATTTCCATATTGGGTCATTCTTTAGGGGGTAAAACCGCGATGTTTTTTACTGCCCAAAATCAACAAACTGTCAAGAAGCTGATTATTGTTGACATTGCACCTGGTTATTACCCGAACCGTCATCAACTAATCATTGATGCACTAACCGCCATCGATATCGGTAGTCTTAAATCCAGAGGCCAGGCAGATGAGATACTAAAATCATACGTTAAGGAACCCGGAACCAGGTTGTTTCTACTTAAAAACCTAAGGCGTAAATCTGCGAATTCCTTTGAATGGAAAATCAACCTTTCAGTAATAACTGAGGGTATCGATAATGTCAGTGAAGCCTTACCAAATACAGAAATAATTGAAGTATCCACATTATTTATTAGAGGGGGAGCCTCGGATTATATCACCGACAATGACAAGGAGGTAATCCTAAAGCAGTTTCCTAACTCCAGCATTCTTACAGTAGAGGATGCCGGCCACTGGGTTCATGCGGAAGCGCCACAGGAGCTGCTGGAATTGGTAAGAAGATTTCTGGATTAAACTATTTTATCTTGTTTAGTACAAAAAATACCAGTGTCAATAGTAAACTGATGAGCAAGCATGAAGCAACTGGAAAATAAATGGTGAAGTTTTTCTTTTTAATGATCACATCTCCAGGAAGTTTTCCAAGCCATGGTAGTTTTTCGCCCCAATAGAATAGGACCCCTACCAGGAACAAAACTATGCCAGCTACTATCAATATTTTTCCTAGATGACCCATAATGGACTTAAGTGACGCTTCTGCTCAAATCTATTTAATTCCTTGCATAATTGCGCCAGGCACACAAAAAGTGATAATAAGTGAACAAATCCGACAGGTAATTCTGGAAGTGGATCATTATCTGGTGGAGAATATCCGCACCGCCCGAAGGTTCATTTCCTCGCTTAAACTAAGAGATGTTTCAGAGATTGACTTTAAGGTGTTTGACAAGAAAACCAGTTCCTCAAAACTTGATGAATTGCTGGCACCATTGAAAACCGGTAAATCGCTAGGCATCTTGTCAGAGGCAGGATGTCCATCTATTGCAGATCCAGGGAACATGGTAGTAAGCATAGCTCATCGACTTGGATACAGGGTGGTGCCACTTTCTGGCCCTTCGTCCATTATTCTGGCCCTGATGGGCAGTGGTTTGAACGGACAGCATTTTGAATTCCATGGATACTTGCCAATCGATAAAACATTACGGATGAAAAAGATAAAGCAACTTGAAAAGGAATCATCGAAAACCGGGAAGTGCCAGATATTTATGGAGACTCCCTACAGGAATCAAGTTATGGCTGAATCACTACTAGGTCACTGTGATGCGAATACCGCAATTTGTTTTGCTGTTAACTTGACCTCAAAAGAAGAAATCATCCAGACTAAAACGGTCAAGGATTGGAGTGGTAAACTTCCGGATATGCATAAAAAGCCGGTTATCTTTCTTATGCAGGCTTATTCAAATCAGATTTAGATATTCAGCTCTTTGCTAATAACTTTTATTAGCTAAATTTGACCACCTAATTAATAGTTCAATGCCTTATTTGTTTACATCGGAGTCTGTCTCCGAAGGACATCCAGATAAAATTGCTGATCAGATTTCTGATGCTATTTTGGATGCCATGTTATCGCAGGATCCAAAGTCCAGAGTAGCTTGTGAAACTTTCGTTACTACCGGGCTGGTGATTGTCGGAGGAGAGGTTACCACCAAAGCCTATGTAGAAATACAGGAGATTGTTAGAGATACCATAAAACGAATCGGATACAACAAAGAAGATTACAAATTCGATGCTGAATCCTGTGGTGTAATGGTCACTCTACACAACCAGAGTCCTGATATTGCACAGGGAGTCGATGAGGGAGATGGTAAAGAACAGGGAGCCGGAGATCAGGGAATGATGTTTGGATATGCTTCCGACGAAACTGCCGAGTTCATGCCTATGGCATTGGCCTATTCACATCGTTTAGTTCAACGTTTAGCCGATATACGTAAGAATGAGCCAGATTTAATGCCATACCTGCGCCCCGATGCCAAATCTCAGGTAACCATTGAATATTCGGATGATGGCAGCGTGAACCGGATTCATACTGTAGTTATTTCAACCCAGCATGATGAATTTGTCACTCCCGAGAATGATTCTGCCAATGCTCGGAAAGCAGCAGATGATGCTATGCTGGAGCAGATAAAGAAGGATGTACTTCAGCATGTGGTCCCCTATGTTTTACCAGAGAGTTACTTGATTGATACGGTGTACCACATCAATCCTACTGGCAAATTTATCATCGGAGGGCCACACGGAGATGCAGGACTGACAGGCAGAAAAATAATTGTGGATACCTATG
>JANQPK010000282.1 GCA_028289505.1 Cyclobacteriaceae bacterium | reverse complement strand
AAGAGCTGGACTTTCCCATCCCCCCTTATTTGCCCGATACCGAGCTGGTACGTCGCGACATGTGGAAGATGTATAACAATATCGCCGAAATGGATCGCCAACTGGGCGCGGTACTGGATCAGTTGGAACAGGATGGATTGCTTGAAAGTACCATCATCTTTTTTTATGGAGACCATGGCGGTCCATTACCCAGACAGAAAAGACTGATCTATGACTCCGGCTTAGGTACACCCATGATCATCCGCCTACCCCATGGAATTCGAGCAGGCATCCGTGATGAACAACTGGTTAGCTTCATCGATTTTGCTCCTACCGTTTTTTCCTTAGTGGGTATTGAGCCACCGGATTATTTGAATGGGCAGGCCTTCTTGGGAGAATATCAAGCTATGGCACCCCGTAAATACATTCATGCGGCAGCAGATCGTTTTGATGGTTTTACCGATGCCATCCGTGCGGTGCGAGACCAGAGTTTTAAATACATCAGGAACTACCGGCCAGAGCAAGCTTATTATTTACCGGTGGTGTACCGAGAACGTATTCCCACCATGCAAGAATTGCTACGATTGCGAGATCAGGGTGCACTTGATGAGTACCAGGCACAGTGGTTCCGCAAAACCAAGGACCAGGAAGAGTTATTCGATTGCGCCAACGATCCCCACGAGTTACACAATCTAGCTCAAGACCCTGCCTACTCAGAAAAACTCGATGAATTGCGAAATGAAATGGATCGTTGGATTTCTGATATTGGAGATCAGCCCAACTTGCCAGAGGAAGAATTATTGAGCCAGCTTTGGCAGGGTCAAGAGCAACAACCGATAACTGCTGACCCGGAAATAACCATTGATAACAGCATGGTAACCATAACTACCGCCACTGCAGGTGCTTCTATTGGCTATAAAATTATTAATGATGATGGTAGTACATCCCAAAGCTGGTCGATCTATACTGAACCGTTCACACTTCCCAACGCAGCTGAAATTTTGGTTCAGGCGCATCGAATCGGCTATAAACCAAGCCAAGAGATACAGCTTGCGGCTGATCAAGACTCTTTATGATTTGACCAAACAATTTCTCTCATGGAATTACGGGATCGCGGTAGTCTCCGCGTCTTACCCTTGAGTAGCATGATTATATCAAGACTAAACCTAACCCTCATGAAAAAAATATGGTCAGTATTGGTGCTGGCGACTCTTACCAGCACCTTATCTATAGGTCAAAATGTCGTTTGGCCCGCCGAAAGCATCAAGGAACTAACTGCTGAATGGACCGGAGAACGTACGGAAGATGGCAGGCCTAAAGTGTCTGATGAGTTATTGGAACGGTTAAAAACCCTCACCATGGAAGAGGTATGGGCCAGTTTGAGGAACCGAGGTTATCATCTTCAATTCGAGAATTTTGCCAGCACATTTCAAAATGGGTGGGAAATTCTGCATCCTGAAAAGGTAATGACTGGAAGGGTGGTGACCGCACAGTTTATGCCGAAGAGAGAAGACTTCAATAACTATGTACAACAGCAAGCAGAAAAAGAAGGTACCAAGACTCCGGTAACCAACTATGCTCCAATTATTAAACTAATGGACGGTGACATTTATGTAGCTGATGCTTACGGCAAGATGGTAGAAGGTACACTAATTGGTGATAATTTGGGAAATGCCATTTACAAAGCTGGCAAGAGAGGAATTATCTTTAACGGATCGGTGAGGGATGTAGAGGGTTTGTCTCAGATTGACGGTTTCAACGGGTGGTTCAGAGGCTCTGACCCCTCAGCCATAAAACAAATGATGATTGCCAATGTCAACGCACCAATTCGCATTGGTCGGGTTACGGTACTACCTGGTGATGTGGTATTGGCTAAGAAAACCGGGGTAGCATTTATTCCTTCCCATCTAGTACAAGACGTGGTTATCGGTGGAGAGTATACCGCCTTAAGGGATCAGTTCAACCGGTTTTGTATGGAAACCAATAAGTACGAATATGTAAACGAGGCATTTGTGGTGGACAAAGAAGTATTCGAAAAAGACTTTGAGCAATGGCTCGATGATCAAGAGTTACCTATGACCCGAAAAGAACTGGATGCTTTTCTGGAAGCAAGAGAGGCCAGACGAAAAGCCAGGGCTACTGGTAATTGACAATTGACGGTTAACTAGAAACTGTACTTAAACCGCATAAAGAGAAAGGAGCCGCCGTCTCCAAAGAGTGTCATAGGGTTACCTCGGAATAGCTGTCCGGTTAACAGAAAATCAAAGTTTTCTACTACCGACCAATCGACTGTGGGACCTACAAACCATGAACCATCGGCGGGATTTACCATGGTAGCCAGTGATAAGTTGACGATTGGAGACACTGGATAGGTTCCTTGAAAAAATAGATTATGCATGGCGGGACTTAAAGTTTGAGCTGACAGCGCCCTGTCCAGAAAAAAGGCGCTGTAGTCTCCGGTACTGCTATTTAATCCCACAGAGTTGAACAAATAAGAAAACTGAATTATTAGTCCTTTGGGAAAGGCATAGTCCAGATCCATGGATGCTACAAATTGATTATCCTGGTCAATATCTGATCCTGAAATAAAATAGGTGCCTTCACCCCTGAACCCAGCTCCCTTGATATCACCGGCCCAACCTCCACCCAACACCAGGTATTGTCTTTGATAACCCCCAAAAACTTGAAAATCGTAGGTATTGGCATTCCATCGATATCGCGTAGCCAAGCTACTGCCTTTCAGGCTATCCGATAACTCATACACGATACCGAACTGCGAAGTGGCGCTGGTATAATAGTTAATCTCGATGGCATCGGTGCCCGGTCTTTCCTCATAATCGAAATCAAAAAAAGAATAGCTGTTGAATATATCATTGGGATTCCAAATAAAGGTCATGCCCCAATTAACCCGATGACGACCAACTATTAGGTTTAGATTCCCTTTTTCATAAGTGAAGAACAGCCTGTCAAAGATGGTGTGCAGTGCATAGCTATCGCCATCACTCCACAAAATACTTAAATCAAGAAAACCAGGATCCTGTGCCAGTGAGGAAAACAGCTCCTTATTCAATCTCACTAATTCACCCCAGAACAACCTGTTACGCATGGAAGAATTAAAAGTCCAATGCTTGCTTAAGTTCCACTGAAAATTGAGGCGATTGTGAAAAAAGTTATCAGTTACCATATCCAGAGAATCCACCTCCGGTAAGATTACCGTATGAACATACTTGGCATAACCATCTAGGGATGTTTTGTATTTGAGGGAATCCAGGAACTTATCCTGCTGGGCAAAAGCAGAACCCGCTGCTATCAGGATTAAAACAATACACCAATAAAAGTGCTTACTTCCAGGCATCATCCACTACCTTGCCATCTTCGAGTTTTATTAGTCGCCTGGCCCGCCTCATCACCCGGTTATCGTGAGTTGAAAAAATAAAGGTAGTCTTTTCCCTTTCATTCATTTGCAGCATCATATCCAGTAAGCTCCCGGTCGCGTGGCTGTCCAGGTTAGCAGTAGGCTCATCGGCCAGTATAAACTTTGGCCTGGTTGATAAGGCACGGGCTACTGCCACCCTTTGCTGTTGTCCCCCTGATAATTGGTTTGGTCGCTGATGCGCTTTATCAGCAATATCCATAGCCTCCAGAAGCTCCATCACTCGTGCTTTAATTTCTTCCCGGGGCCACCCCAAAAGCTCCATAATGAAAGCGGTATTTTCATAGGCACTCATCACTGGAATCAAATTATAGGCCTGAAAAATAAACCCAATATTGTGCAACCGGAAGTTGGTCAATTGGCGTTTTGACTTACTACTGATTATTTCCCCATTGATCTCTACCGAACCAGTTGTAGGTCTCTCTAATCCCCCAATTAGGTTTAATAAGGTAGTTTTACCGCAGCCGGAGGGGCCTATGATGGCAGTAAATTCGCCTTCCTGGATAGATAACGTGATCCCATCGACAGCGTGAACAGGAACCGTGTCCGGATTATACACTTTGGTAATGTCGAGTGTTTTGATAATACTCATGGTCAATCTCTAATGGCTTGAGCCGGATCTAACTTAAAAGCTCTTATTATGGGAAAAATCGAGGCGAACACTGCAGTTACCATTACCATTAGGGTGATGGTTATATACATCTCACTGTCAATACTGGGGAAAACTTCAGCCGATAATCCGTAGCTTTCGAATCCTTCGGTAAATCTTTCAAAATGAATGCCCCGATTGCCGAAATAGCTAATGGCTAAAAAACTAAACAGGTTTCCAATGCAAGCTCCCACCAGACATAAAAACACGGTCTCTGCCACAATCATCTGGGCAATTTTGGGGCGTGATAATCCCAAGGCAGAGAGCATCCCAATTTCTTTGGTCCGTTCCAGAATGGCCATCAACATGGTGTTGACTATGCCGAAGATCAATGCCAGCAATACCACACCGACCAGAATATAGTTGTAAAGATCCATAGTCGATTTAGTCACCCTAAGTGCAGGATTTAGTTCCTTCCAGGATTCAGCTTTAACCCCCTCCAATTGTTGATTGAGTGAAGTCACAGAAGTGGCTAACATTTCGGGTTGATACACACGAGCTGCACTTTGATGGATTTGATCTGATGGTAACCTGAGTATTTTGGTCAACTGATCCTTATCCACAAACAAGGTGGACTCATCAAACATGGTGTTAGTGGTAGAAAAGATTCCCGTTACCTTAAAATTTTCATAGGCGATATCACCCTGAGCATCTGCCAGGGTCAGGATTATTTTGGAGCCCAACCCCGCTTTGAGCTTATTAGCCATTTTCCTGGAGATTATTATTGATTTAAAATTGGACTGATCTTTAAAATAACTGCCTTCCTCTATCAAATTGTGTATTTCTGTCACCTCAGATTCTTGTGCGGGATTTACGCCCAATCCAATTACTTGAAGGCTGTTATTAGCAGTAGCAGCCATGGCATCCACTTTTACCCGGAAGCTGTAACTGGCAATATTACTGTCCGCTTGCAGCGCCGCTTCAATTAGACCTTGATCCATGGTACTGGAAAGATCTTCAGTGATCAGATATTGTTGTGGGTGCAACTGCAGATCTGAAAGTTCATTGTCTATAGCACTTTTGATCCACTTATCCACCATGCCATTGGCCAATGCCGCAATAAATAGCGCCCCTAACAGCCCGGTGGCCAACGCCAGTATTACTGCCAGACTTCTGGTACTATTTCTCCAAACATTTCTCCATGCATAGCCAATGATCATTGTCGTCCTCTGATTATGTCCACGATATTAAATGTGAGAATATTATAAAGCGGGAAAATCGACGCTACGATACTGATAATAAATACGATAATAAACTGTGCTATCATGTACCCAGGTTTGGTGGAAATAGCCAACACTGGCTCCATATTCAAGTCACGATACAATTGAGCACTTTCACCGGTGATGAGTATGGGATTAAGTGAGTAAAAATAGACCACTGGAAAGCTAACCATCAGTCCTATCACGGCGCCCATTGCCGCAATCAGAACAGATTCCAGGATAACCTGGCTTACCAACTTATAGTCCTGCATGCCAATAGCCATCATGATGGAAAACTCCCTTTTGCGTTCCATAGTCATCATTAGTATGGTGCCGAACAGTCCAAATCCAATTACCATGTACAGAATCCCAATCATGATCTTTCCAAAGAAATTGTCAGACTCGATAGATTGAAGCATATCTCGGTTCATGGATTCCCAATGACGAACTTCCATAATGGTGGTGTCGATTTTAGATTGATAAAGGGTTTCCTTCTTTTCGACATCGGCTGCATTATTTAATACCAGGTTTACGGAACTGAGCCGGTCTTCCATGAAAAACAAATATTGGGCTGCTGCTAATGGCATAAACACAAAGCGACGGTTGAATTGTGCCATGGGATGATCAAAAATACCTGCAACCGGAAAGATACCAGCTGCGGTCATCCCCATATAACCCTGACCCAACAATACCAAGGTATCACCCACCTCCACTTTCAAAAATGAAGCCAGGTCTTTCCCAATCATCACCGATTGATCATCTGGCTGGAAGTATCTACCCTCGATCAGTTTTTCTTTAAACTTGATCTGTGCATCTTTCTTTTGTGGGTCCACCCCCTGTACCACCACACCCCGGGTATTATTACCCACCGAAGCCAAAGCACCACCTAGGATCTCTGGCACCCAAAGCTCAATATCGGGATCCTGGTCCAAAGCCTGTTCCAGCTCTGATGTGAATTCCATACTGTTGTCCATGGTTTTGTCATCCCAAAATGCCTTTTCCATTAGCGCCAGATGACCAGTGGAACTACGAATAGCATCGTAAAGCATCTTGTCATAACTACCAAGCTGAAGACCGCGCATGAAGGTGGCGATGATTACCGCAAATATGATGGAAGCCAATGTAATGTAGGTTCGCTTCCTATTACGCCAAATATTTCGCCAGGCCAGGATTATCCTAGATTTCATTTCACCCGTCTCATGTTCTGCTGAGAAAAAAAAGACTCCTCTAGGCCCACGTTAAAATCAATAGATTGGTAGTTCATGATAGTCTGATGGCCAGGCTTATTTATAGGGGTCATCACCAGCTTGGCGGGCAGCTTACGGTCATCAAACTGTTTGACCTCCGAAGCCTCCATACGATTGACCAATTCAAAATCTTCGTCGTAGTACTCCGCTTTCAGTTGATAGTACTCCTCACGAGCAATCCATAGCACCAGTTTACCCCATACTACCGCAGCCTGGGGCTTAGGGATCATTTCAATGATATAACATGGATAACCCTCAATATCCTCCTCCCCTATCAGCGAATGGTCATAATCATCCACCAGGCTATTCATCTTTACCAGGTCGTCGTTGGTAAAGTCTGAACCCATCCAGTTTTGAGCCATCATTGAAGGTGGGATCTTGATCATACGGTTAATATTGGGCATCCAGTTCCACATGTCATTCTCCCGCTTAAGAAATACCTGGCCCTTATCGCGGGCTGGAGCGGTGATATAGATCAGGAAATAAGCGTTGCCTAAACTCCATGAATTCATGCTGATAGAACGGGTATATTTGGGTCGTACCAAGGTCATTTCCATAGCACCCTGATTGCTTTTGCCATTCAGCAGATCCAATGAGTTTTGTACAACTTGCTTGGGATCCTGGGCCTGGATGTCCAGGGCAAATAATGTCAGGGTTAAGAAACTGATGATCTTAGCCATAGGTTGGTCAGTAGCCTGAGTGAAGGCAAACTAATAAAATTTCGCAGATCCATAACTGATCAATGTTTGAATTTGCCATGACAAATGTTCCTGGTAGAATTCTCAATTTTCAACGCTCAATGTTCATTTCACATATTAATTTTTAATTGTTAATTGTTAATTGTTAATTGATCCATGCCTTGGCAAAAGTTACTTCTGGTCTTTTCCGTTTTAGTAAGCACCTGTAAACCAGTGGAAAACTACAATAGAACAGTTGTACTTACTTTTGATGATGCGGTAAAGTCACATTACACTTTGGTGGCCCCACTACTTCAAAAGCTGGGTTTTGGCGCTACTTTTTTTGTTTCGGCTCGCTGGATGGAAGACAGCCTTAATTTTATGTCGTGGAATGAAATTGGACAATTACACCGCATGGGTTTTGAAATTGGCAATCACAGCTGGTCACACCTGGATTATTCCCTGCCAGAAAATGTGGCCATACTGGAGGGTGAACTGGGATTGGTTGACTTACATCTGCAATGGCAAGATGTTCCAAAGCCCATTAGTTTTGCTTATTGTGGTAACTGGTTTAGTCCTCAGACGGTGGACCGTTTACAGGAGTTGGGCTATAAATATGCCCGTCGTGGTATGCAGCCGGAAGTGGCATATGGTAAAATTGAACCCGGACCACTTTATGATCCCTTGATCCACCATCCCTTGCTGATTCCCACTGTTGGGGACGCCTACCCAGATTGGGATATCGATCATTTCAAGAATCTGGTTGATGCTGTAGTGCCTGGAAAAATTGGGGTGTTGCAGTTTCACGGAGTGCCGGACAAAGCACATCCCTGGGTCACCACTGAGCCTGAGCTTTTCAAACAGTGCATGGAATACCTCAAGCAGGAGGGTTTTGAGGTAATTGCCATGAAGGATTTGGAAAAATACCAAATTGAAATGCTGACTCAGGACCCCATATTACAGTACACCCATTCATCCCAGCAGGAACATCAGGGGAGGTTGCCCACTGAAGTAGCCGCCACCCGAGAGTCCCTACGGTATTGGAGTCGGAATATGTTCCTGGACCATGCATATACCGTAGAGGAGGCTCAGCAGGTGACACAGCTTCCTTTAGACACCCTCACTGCTATTCGAGAACAACTGGTAGCTACTTATGGGTCTAATAAAGCTTCCAATGCAGATGATAGTCGTTTAAAAATTCGCCCGTATCCAGGTGGCCGCCATCCCAGGATTGGGTTTTTGGATGGCGCTATGGATCCGCAAAGAGGCAGTAAATTCAGTGTGTTTCTACCCAATGACTCTTCTCAATATTTGGTGGTGGATCTTCCGGAAGCCATATTCTCAAATCTAGGGCTGACATTCTTAGCCCATCGTCATTTTCCTACTATCTGGGATTATCAGCATACCATGATTAATAATGTGGATTGGCAGGTGAATGCTGACGGCAGCTTAGAAAACACCTGGGTACTGCCCAATAATATTGCCTTCGGAGCTAAGGCCACACCAGGACCTGATCGGGTCGATATGGAACTGTGGCTATACAATGGCAGCGACTTCAAGCTAGACAGCTTAAAAACCCAAGTTTGTGTAATGTTGAAAGGCGCTAGCGACTACAATTCGCAGACCAATGACAATAAACAGTTTGCAGCAAACACTGTAGCGGTAAGATCAAATCAATCCAATCAATGGGTAATCACCAGTTGGGAAAGGACCTTTAATCCTTGGGGCAACCCCCCTGTTCCCTGCATGCATACTGACCCCATGTTCGAAGCTTGTGCACCTGGAGATACGGTTAGATTAAAGGGGAAGCTATGGCTTCATCACGGATCTGGTGTAGAACAGTTCCTCAAATAGTACAATTGTTAATTGTTAATTGAAATATAGGAACTATAAACTGCCCTTCTAAAACTCTTATGTAAACCTATCTGGTCATATGGACGCAACTGTACAAATAATACTGCAGCCAGTTCGTTTAAAGGATCAACCCAAAACAGCGTACTGGCGGCCCCATCCCAAAAGTACTCACCCACAACCCCAAAATTTTCATCCTTTGAAGCAGGTGGTCGGAGTCTCACAGCGAAATCAATACCAAATCCAACCTCTCCTTTTCCTGCGAGAAAAGACCGTTGTTTTACTGAATCAGATAGTTGATTAGCAGACATCAGCTCAATGGTTTCTGGTTGTAGGATAGTGGAACCATCCAAGGTTCCCTTGTTGACCAGCATACGGGTGAAGCGCATATAGTCATCGATAGTGGCGGTCAACCCGTACCCACCAGGCTTGAGTGGCCATTGGTTATAGTTGAACCTATGTGCCTCCTGGTCTGGTGTTCGGTCAAGTTTACCATTGCCGCTACGAAAATAGGCTGCCGCAAAGCGGTCCCTGTCAGCCTCTGGCACATAGTATCTGGTTTGAGTCATATTCAAAGGATCCAAAACATTTGCTCTCAGGTATTTATCAAATGCCTGCCCGGAGATCCGTTCCACCAACAATGCCTGCATATCCACGCAAAGTCCGTATTCCCATTGTTGACCTGGATGAAACCAAAGGGGCACTTTGGCAAGTTCTTCCGCCAATTGGCTTAGGGTATTTTCAATACTTCTGATATTGGCTTGCTGTAATAATTCGCTAAGTCCTGGTACCTTATCATTGTTGAGAAATCCTGCGGTATGACGGGTGAGGTCACGTACCGTAATCGGCCGGTTGGCGGGCTCCACCATAATTGAACCATTTCGATCGACTCCGGTATACACCTTCATATCAGCCAGCTCTGGTATATACATCCCAATTGAATCGTCAAGTTCGAACCTTTCCTGCTCCCATAAGGTCATTAATGCTACACCGGTGACTGGTTTGGTCATGGAATAGATCTTTACAATGGTATTGCGATCCATGGGAATTTGATTTTCCCGATCGGCATAGCCAAAAGCGTTAAAATACACCTCCTCTCCTTTTTCGTATACCAGGGCCGATACACCGGCAATATCTCCTGCCTCCACGAATCCAGAAAGCGTTTTATCTATCTCAGATACCGCAGCATCATCAATCACCTGTGGTGGCAAATCCTCTAAATTGTATGATCTGTGATCCGACGAATTGCAGCTGACCATTAACAACAACGCAATCAATTGCATTGCATAGGTTTTAAGAGGATTCATTTGATAGAACGTTGATTGGTATTGGGATAAATAAAAATAGGTATTAAGCAACTTAATACCTATTCTCAATCTACCGGGACCAGAACTATTTTAGCGATACAAATTTCGCATTGCCGTCCAGGTATTCTTCTATCACTGCTTTGATTTGAGCTCTGGAGGCTTCAGACTGATATGATTCTGATTCAGCCATTTGGTCGCCCAGTGCAAATAACTTTTGGTGAAGCGGTTCGTCATCCACTGATTTTTTCAGGGTTAGTTTCTGTCGGGTATTGAAAAGTTCATCCCAGACACCTCGGACATCCGCCCAATAAGCATTGTTCTTTTCCCACCAGTCTATAGCCGGCTGACACTCTTTCTGGTCAATTTTAGTATAAGTATTCCAACCCTTTTCATGAGCTATCAGTTTATCCTGCTTATCATCACGTTGCACTTTCTGGTTATCCTGCTCATGCAACCAGCCATAATCGGTGATCTCGTGGTGATTGATTCGTTTCATCACGTTGTAATCATCCCGTTTACTGAATTCCCTTCGAGGAAGAGGGGCATCCGCCTCACTCTCCCAGAAGCTACGATCATCTACGTGCACCCAGGTTGCGGTACCTCCATACCTTGGACTGTCATCAACCTGATATACTAATTGCGTCCATTGACCATCAACCGTGGACTTGGGTAGCGAAACATAGTTCCAACTATTATCCTTATCATATTGGTATAACTCTGTATTCTCGTAAATCCAATCCTGTCTCCAGTGCTTCACAATATATTCACCCATCACTAAAATATGTTGTATAGCAATTTTATGTTTGGACTCTTCAACCACCAATACATATTCAGTGGCCCCAGCGCTATAATTATCATGAAATTCGTAGTCCTTATCCGCCGCAAAGGTCTCTGCAAAATTAAATTCTACTTCGTGACAACCGCACATGGCTTTAATAGCAGCGATATCCTGATTTTTCTTTTTTTGGGCATTTACCGGCAAAAGCGTAATCACCAAGGATACCGCAATTAATATAGTCTTCATCGTGTTCTTATTTTGAGATTTGTAATTGAATTATAACAGTTCATAGGAAATTTGTGGGAAACCTCGCTCACCAGTGGTAGCATCCAACATTCTGGTAAACTGCAATTTGTAATAGTTGTCTTCAGGATCCTTAACTACATAAAACACATCTGGTACCACCCCGGTGACACTGCCAGGAGTAGGTGAAGCCACTGTTCGCCAACTTGAACCAATGGTATTCTGCGCAGCGCTAAAAGTCACCCCATCCAGATCATCAACGTTAAAACCTTCAAAAGTAACATCTCCATTGATCATCACCTGACCTACTTCTACCCCGTTACGATTCTGAATCACATAATCCTTGAAAACATAAGGAATAGAAGTGTTCGGACCTACCGTCAATTGCTCAGTAATCACAGTAAAGGCGATGTCCCAACTATCTTGTTCAGGTTCTACAGTGGCCATTCCATCATCGAAATGAAGGAATTCAAAATTATAGCCTTCGGTCTTAGCTATGGTAACAGTTTCGAATTCAGTAGCACCAATTTCCGCATATTGTACATCATAACCCTCACCATTTCGCAGTATACGTATCTTTAGCCAGCCTCTCTGAGAATCATCAGGGTTCTTACCACGGTTTACGATGTAGACTGGATTATCCGCCTCGGATTCGCTGATTTCTGCTATAGCCGTTTTGGTAAGGTCACCATCCGGATGATCTGACCAACCAGAGGCTTCACCCAACCAAGGTGGCGCTGGGCCAAATAGTGATCCAAAGATGGCATCTATATCCAATTGAGCACCAAAGCCCAGGGTGTCAGCATCTGTCACCTCATTCATATCTGTTTTATCCAGCGGCCGGGCTAGCATTGCGGCTGAGGAATTTAGTATCACTCTAAAATCAGCTCCGTTGTGAAAACCAAGATCCCAGGTTTCGCGTGCTACAGCAGATTCAGTTTGTCTACTCAGATCGATATAAACCTGGTTTGGCTGTGCCTCTCCTCCCACGGTGGCATCCATTGTAGCACCTGAAGAAACGGGATTCTCCGCAAACTCTACGTTGGATGAATTATTAACGCCGACTAATCCTCCTTCACTTACTTCGCTGATATCAAACCGGACCGATTTGGTTTCGCCAAATTCTGGATTTCGATGTTTGGTCAACTGAAAACTCACTTCAGTAGCACCCTGTGGAGCGTCCAGCACCAATTGGTTCCCACTTATTGCGGGAGTTGTGGTATAGTCCTGATCAGCACCATAGGTCATGCCCCCATTCTCTGTAACTGCCATGGTAACCTGGGTGGGAACTGAGGTTTCGCGGGAAAATTCAATCACTACGGTAGTCTGATTTTGAGTAAGGTCCAGTGCATAACTGGTGTTCTCAAACCCTGCTACCAGCTCGGGTTCAGGTGCATCATCATCACTGCAAGCAATCCAGAACAGCGAGAGTAAAAGGAAAGTATAAGATAAAATATGGTTTCTCATGTTTAAATGTTTAGTGTTTATAATTGATACTGTAGCCGCAGAAAATACGACCTGCCATATGAAATAGGAATTGTACTCCCTCCTGAATGTGCACCTCCACCTACTCCACCGGAGTTGATGTTTCGCACGTCCAATAGGTTCTTTACTCCCAAAGTGGCACTTAATGCCTTGACCAAAGGCCGGCTAAAAGTCAAATCCAACCAGGAAAAAGACTCATTGCTACCGCTGACCACCTGTTCTTGGCCAGTTTCGGAATCAATCTCGATAAAGAAAGATTCTAACCTTCCGGTGTATTTAAAGAATATTGAGGGAGTGATTTTTAGTGGTTTAACAGTATAGTTTAGCTGTGCTGTTACTTCAGGCGTATAAAGAAATTCATCAAGTCCCGCCTGAATTTCCGAGAGCCGATTGTAACGTCCTATGTAAGAGAAGCCCAAGGAGGCAGAGATTGCATTGGTATATAACTCATGAATTAGATTAAACCCTAAAGTTTTGAATTTCAATATGTTGATATAGGTTACCGCGGTGGGATCCGAAACAGATTGACCAAAAGTGATGCGATTGTCAATATCGTTATAAAAGGATCCCAAATCTTGCTTGAGATAAACTCCCTTTTGCCACTGGTAAGTCTTAGAAAGGGTCATGTTAAAATGATGTCCGTATTCTGGCTCTAACTCCGGATTTCCGAAAATACGGTGGTTGGAATCTACAAACTCGAAAAAAAGCTCACGAATACCAGGAGACCTGAACCCACGGCTGTATGAAGCCCTCAGCTGTAAACGATTGCCAAAGTCGTATTTGGTTCTCAATGATGGCATCCAAGGGGTTTTAAAAATGGTATTGTGAGACACCCTTAGGCCTGGCCGGAGCTTGAGTCGATTTCCAACTCCTATCTCGGCAGAAGCGAAAACAGCATAGTCTTCCACCGACTGCTCTCCTGCTAAAATTCGGCCACCACCAACTTGCTCCAGGTTTAGATCATAGCCAATCTGAACACTCATCCATTTGGCCAAACTGGAATAATAGGTTCCACGAAAGACCCAGGTATTATAGGTGCTGATATCCTGAT
>JANQPK010000280.1 GCA_028289505.1 Cyclobacteriaceae bacterium | reverse complement strand
GGCATTTATAATATTACCACCAGTCCCGGTAATGAGCTCGCTGATGCGTGACTTTACCCGTATACTTCGTTTAATCCCTGAAAGCAACAACAATTGCTTTAAGTTTTCAGCTCTGGCTAACCCCAGGTCTTGATACTGGGATCCATTGATTTCTTGATCATCGTATAATCCCGTGATTTCCACCACCGCAGCTGGTGACTGATCGAAAAGTGTCTTTAAAGAGTCTTGAAAATCATTAAAACTTTCACTGGTAATAGGTTCCTCATTGGACCATTCAAAGCTCAGTGGAGCTATATCTGCTTCTTCCAGAGCATCGTCATCATCTGTTTTCGGCACTTCCCTATCTGCTAATTTTGCTTGTTGTTGGTCGCAAAGCTCATAGATGCCACACACATACCAACGAATGCTGATAGTGCACCATACCGCAAAAACAATTAACCCCGGTACCAGGATTTTCATAACTTCATAACTGATTTGAGCCTAATTTTAGAAATTTATCTGGCTAAATCAATATTACTGCAGAATAATTGTACAATTCTAAGAAAGGTGGCACAACTTAAATGGTATCGGGTATTGGGTGCTGAAGAGGCAGCCAAGCGTATACCTAAGGGTAATTTGCAATTGGTAAAACTTGGCCAGCAAAGGATATGCATCGCTCATACCGATTCTGGTTATGCTGCATTTTCCGATATTTGTCCTCACCTTGGTGAATCCTTAACCGGTGGCAATATAAATTTTATGAACGAAGTAATTTGTCCATTGCATGGCTACCGCTTCAATATGACAAATGGACGGGAATGCCAACAACGTACTCAAGACCTGGAAATCCATAAAATTGAACTGAGAGCAGACGGACTGTTTCTTGGAGTGAGAAGATAAAAGTAAAAGCATGATTCGATTAACCGTTTGGAGCATTTGTGCATTCTTGGTACTCAACACTATAAATGCTCAGGATAGCAATTCATTTTTAGAACCACAGATTAATTCTCAAATCGATCAGTGGGTACAATTTTATCAGGAACTGCATGCATCCCCTGAGCTTTCCTTCTTTGAAAAAGAGACCGGAGAGAAGATGGCACTGGTATTGGAAAATCTGGGATTTGAAGTAACCAAAGAGATTGGTGGATATGGGGTAGTGGGTGTTTTGCGCAATGGCCTTGGTCCTACCATCATGGTGCGAACTGACACCGACGGTTTGCCTATTGTGGAAAAAACAGGTCTGCCTTTTGCCAGTAAAGTAGTGACGCAGGATGAGGAAGGCAATCAGGTGGGAACCATGCACGCCTGCGGGCACGATCTGCACATGACCGTTTGGTCCGGTACTGCAGCAATGCTCTCACAAAACCAGGATCAATGGAGTGGAACTGTAGTATTTATAGCTCAACCGGCTGAAGAACGCAGTGGAGGCGCTAAAGCCATGCTAGCAGAAGGACTATTCGAAAAATTTCCCAGGCCTGATTACGTGTTGGCGCTGCATACCCATCCCGGATTGGCTGCAGGAAACGTTGGCTATACTCCTGGTTATGCTATGTCTAATGTTGATTTTGTTAAAATTACCGTCTACGGCAAAGGCGGCCATGGTGCCTATCCTCATACCACCATTGACCCGGTAGTTTTGGCAGCCCGTACCATTGTTGATTTACAAACTATTGTAAGCAGAGAAATTTCTCCGCTGGAACCTGCAGTAGTCACCGTAGGAAAAATCACCGGAGGAACTAAAGCCAATATCATTCCGGATCAGGTAGAAATGGAGTTGACCTTGAGGAGCTACAGCGAAGAGGTCAAACAGGCTCTAATCGATAAAATCAGAAGGATTTGTATCGGTAATGCAGTTTCAGTGGGGCTTCCGGAAGAACTATACCCCGAGGTTTGGGTACGACCTGAAGACACACCAGCGGTTTACAACGATCCTAGCCTCACCCAAGAATTAGCTACAGCGCTTAAAGGCCAACTGGGTACCGAACAGGTAACCAAATTACTTCCGGTTATGGGAGGAGAAGATTTTGCCCGTTATGGTAGGGTCGAACCCAGGATTCCCATTTGCATGTTGAGATTAGGTGTGGTGGCACCTGAAAAAATCAAAGCCGCTGAAGCTGGGGAAATTTCCCTTCCCTCACTCCATTCCGCAAAGTTCGCTCCCGAAGCAAAGCCCTCCATTACCACCGGGGTTATGGCTATGAGTACCGCAGTCTTGTATTTACTGGATAGGTAGTATTCAGCAACAGCAACAGTGTGGAGCATACAATCTAAAGCATACAGATTGGAGCATATTGTTAACTGTATGCTGTTGCTGTATGCTGTTGCTCAGTATGAATAATGCTCAATGATTTCCCCCCAATGACCTGATATCAACTCGCGTTGCTGCTGGCTTTGTTGATATTCATTTTTGGTGTAACCCCTGATACTATCAAGGTATTGCTTGAAACGTGGCTTTGCCTGTTCAAAGTCTGGTAAATCCAGGTGTTGATAAATCGTCTCTAACTGTTGAAGGGGATGCTGCACCAGTGATTCATAGCGGATTTCGATGTACTCATGGCTCGGTGTGTTAGCCAAATCATTAATGAGCTGCCCCATCATTCGTTTAAAAGTCTGCAGTACTATCCGATCGATATCTAGCTGATGGTAAGCCTGCCAGGAATATGCAGGGAGTAGTTTGTAAAAATAGTTTTTCATAGAAGGAAATATCCGAAAAGGATCTCGATAGATATGAATGAATCTAGCTCCTGGCCACATTTCACGAAGCAAGGGGATCCTGGTGGTGTATGCAGGATTCCTGATTAATAAGGGTTTTCGTTCCTGTTCCAGATATACCTTTTTCAAATATCGTACCGATGCTTTTTCCCACCTTTTCAGATCTTTATCGCTGCATCCTTCTAGGAAAACACCCTGTGAAAAATTCCTTTCAAAGTGCTTTGGGAAATATAATGCATGCAAGAAGGAGACCGGGATCATATTGGCTACTCCAAATTCGTCTTCCTGTGGGGAGTCTACCTGAACTGGCACCCTATCGATCAATCGATCTGGTGGAATGGCTTTTTCCAACCAAGGTTTTAAAAGTCGTCCTAAGATTAGCAAATCATGTGGTAACCCAGTGGCTACCGGGGTGACAAAACCGAACTGAGGAGACTGGCTCAATACGTTACCAAGGTGTGTGGTTCCACTTCTCCAATGCCCTATGATAAAAATTGGGGGTTCCATTTGAACATGTTTGAGCTTTCCGGAATAGGTAATTTGCTCCAACAGAGACAGTGGCAAACGAGCCAGGGCTGACCCAATGGCTATTGATAATTGCGCACTTGACTTCCAGGAAACACCTCCGTTTCTCCATAGCAGTTGCCATAAGTTTTGGATACTGCTGCCAAATAGTGGATGTGGGCTCATTCGAAAAGTGATATAGGCAGTAAATTAGTATATTTCTTACCATGAGCAAGCCTGGAATATCTTTAGTCACCGGAGGATGTGGCTTCATCGGCAAGCATCTGGTTAATATGTTAATCGACCGAGATTATGAGGTCAGAGTGTTGGATATCAATTCTCCACCCGAACATTTTTTAGATAAAGCAGATGTTTGGCAGGGCTCAATTCTCGATCTTGACCTACTGGAAAAGGTAATGGAGGGTGTCTCCGTGGTATATCACCTGGCTGCCATTCCACACCTATGGTCGGCAAACCCCCCCCA
>JANQPK010000263.1 GCA_028289505.1 Cyclobacteriaceae bacterium | reverse complement strand
CGACAGCTGCTTCCATTACCCTGGTTAATCTGTCCTCGGTCCACAGTTGCTCCCACTGACTGGCCAATGACTCTGGTAATGCGGAGGCGCCGGACCAGATATCAAGCTGCTTGTGTTGTAGCGATTTTTCTATGCTCTCTATGTATGCATCCATAAAGGCATCCCCGGTTACACCTTCTGGAAAATCACCGGCAGATCCCACTACGTAATCGATAAAAGACAGGTCTAAGTTCTTATCAGGATTTTTAACACCAATAAAAATGGGATAATCTTGAAGTGTTTCGATCT
The DNA here is from genome assembly GCA_028289505.1 of Cyclobacteriaceae bacterium. Taxonomy (GTDB): domain Bacteria; phylum Bacteroidota; class Bacteroidia; order Cytophagales; family Cyclobacteriaceae; genus SZUA-3. The sequence continues at coordinate 7,013 of JANQPK010000263.1, read as the reverse complement.
GGTGCAATTCCTCTGGCTTTAGCACCACACCGATGTTTATACCAGTGCGATAATAGAAGTCCAGAAGTTGTTTTAGCTCAAGAATTTCAAGCTCAACTGACAGATCGGAGAACGAATGCTGTTGACCCATCAGTTCCCTCATTCTTTGATAGGTTTCATCTTCCACTACTGGGTTGTGATTGTCTGCAATGGTATCTTCCAATACTTTTACCTTGATATTCCGATAACAAACCTTACTGTTTGGGTCATGACCCTGCAACGCAAAAGTACCTTTCATATTATGATCCAGTAGCAAATGGTCAGCCACAAGCATCTGGTTCAGACGGATCTGAACTCTACCACCATGTACTTTAATATGGTATTGAAACCATTGATTATCTGCAAGTAGCTGTTTGTAGGTATTTCTGACGCCATATAAGCTCCCGGTTTTTTTTAATTCGCGGTAATCACCAGCTCCCTGGTGGGTATTGCTTACCTGGGCTTCGTATCCTTGGGATGGCCATCCTTCCTCCTGGAAAGCAGTGTAAAAGTAAATGCCTGAATTGGAACCAGGAGTAGTCATTACTTCTGCTTGAAATTCGAAGTTGCTAAAGCTGGCATTTTGTACTTCACCGGTGTAAAAAAGGTGAGAGCGATCGCCATGAGCTACCAGTAGGCCATCTTGAACGGTGAAAGTACTTTGGTTCTCACTGGCTTTCCATCCGCTTAGATCCTGGCCATTAAACAATGGGATCCATCCATCAGTGGACACCCCAGGCTTGTTGCAAGCCCCAAGCGATAAAAATATGATTGCCAACCATTGTTTGCATAATTGAGCTTTCATTTTTACATTATTTAGAATAGCTGACAAAAGCAATATGCTTACTGTCAGGTGACCAACTGGGCACATTGATGGTTCCCTGTCCACCGTACAAGTGAGCAATGGTCTTAGGTGCTCCACCTGATGCTGGCATCAATCTCAGCATCACTCTTTTGTAAGTAGGATGTGATTTGGGATCAATATGAGTTGGAAATGAGATAAAAGCAATCCAGTTTCCATCCGGAGAGATGTGTGGGAACCAATCGTTGTACTGGTCAAAGGTGATTTGCTCTTTTTGTGAACCATCGGATTTCATTCTCCAAAGCTGCATGGTGCCAGTGACACTTGCATTATAATAAATGTATTTGCCATCAGGACTGTACTCTGGTCCATCGGCATGTGCTGCGGTCATATCAGTAAGTTTGACTTCTTCTCCGCCCTTAATGGATTTCTTATAAATATCGTAGTGATCTCCCTCTCTATTGGCTACATACACCACTTCTCGGTTATTGGGTGCCCAGCCATGCCAGTAGGATGGAGTTTTATCAGTTACTTGCTGCGGCTCTCCCCCTTCAAGAGGTAGCACATATACCGTGGAACCACCTCCTGGAAGACCTTCCCGATGATGGCTTATGGCCAATAGTTTGCCATTGAACGAGATGCCGTGGTCGTTATTGTTGCGGTTTGCAAATCCGGTATTAAGCTTGGTCATATTCTGGCCATCGAGGTCAATGGTATACAACGAGCCCTCCTGATTGAACAACAGTTTTTCCCCATCTGGCATCCAGTTAGGCGCTTCAAATCGCTTTTCATAACTGTGAATGATCTTTCGTTTTCCATCGAAAACGTTCATGGTCTCCAGGTGGGACCCTAAAAAACCCTGTTGGTAGGGGTTATAATCATTAGCTACAGGCTTTTCGATTCTAACGTTCCAAACCAGTGCTTCTTCTAATACATCCTCATTATGGGCACAGACAAAGATCCCCGCCAGTATTTCATCTGGCAGGTCACTCATGGTTTTAGCTCCAATCTCCTGTAATGGCTCTCCTACCATAGCAGCACGCATGATGATATTTTGGCCATTCCTTTCTAGTTGTATTACCTGATAGTGGCTTTTGGGAGCGAATACTTCGTCCTGAGGATCCCTCATATGGGCTCCTTTCAAAACCCGCCATTGCAGTACTGTAAGCCCGTCCCCGTGCAGGGTGGCACTGATGTGTGCAGCGTCTTCATCCAAAGATTCTCTGATCATCCATCCCAGTTTGCGGTGGGCGTCAACACCCTCACCAACCAATGAAAAATTTGCAGTCAGGATAAAATCGCCGGATAGCTTAGTATGGGGGAAATGAAATTCATCCCGTCCAAACCAAATGTTGTAGCCACCTCCTTTTATGGTATAGGTCTGATTCCCTTCATCATACTGGGTGCTACCAGCTTTTTTTGGGTCCCCCACATCCACAGCAGACTGGAAGATCCCTGTCTGGGCATTCAAATAGGAGAGGTCAAGAACCATAGCCATGGTGATTAGCAAGATAATTCTTTTCATGACAGTATGTCCTCAATGGTGTTAATCTCTTCTTCGGATAACTCGAGGTTGTCCAGGATACTAAGATTATCCTCCAGTTGAGATAACTTACTTACACCGATCAAGGCCGAGGTTACCCGGTCGCGTAGTACCCAAACCAATGCTAGTTGGGCCAATGATTGACCCCTGGCGGTAGCTACCTCATTTAGCCTTCGGATTTTGGTGAGCAATTCATCAGATATTTCTTTTTGCTTCAGGAAACCATGTGACTTAGCTGCACGTGAATCTTGTGGAATTCCCTCCAGGTAGCGGTTGGTTAATAGACCCTGGGCCAAAGGGGAAAAAGCAATTGAACCCATTCCTTCCTGTTCCAGCAGATCGAACAATTTTTCCTCTTCCGTCCACCTGACAAACATGGAGTATTTGGGTTGGTGGATCAGGCAGCGTATTCCCATTTGCCTCAGGATACCATAGGCCTCGCTGGTTTGTTGCACATTATAGTTGGATAAGCCAACATACAAGGCCTTTCCCTGGTGAACGGCGGTGTAAAGTGCTTCCATAGTTTCTTCCAGAGGTGTTTCCGGGTCGGGTCTGTGTGAATAAAAAATATCCACATAGTCTAGACCCATGCGTTTGAGGCTTTGATCAAGACTGGCAATCAGATATTTTTTAGAGCCCCATTCTCCATACGGCCCTGGCCACATCAGGTAGCCGGCTTTAGTGGAAATGATCATTTCATCACGGTAAGCCCTAAAGTCTTTGCTCAGTACTCTGCCGAACATTTCTTCTGCGGACCCGGGTGGGGGACCGTAATTATTAGCCAGGTCAAAATGTGTGATACCAGCATCAAAGGCTCTAAACAGGATTTCTTTTCCCTGTTCTTCTACATCCACCCCCCCGAAATTGTGCCATAATCCCAGCGAAAGTATCGGAAGTCTGAGGCCGCTGCGACCACAGCGGCGGTATATCATTTTTTGATATCGATCAGGATGTGCTGTATAACTCATGATTCACCAGTTTTGCCGTGTAAATTCCTATATTAACAAAAATCCATTCTTTATACTATGAAAGTGACTTTACAATTAGGATTCCTTTGCCTGCTGGTATTGCTAATAATATCCTCTTGTAATAGAAGTGTACCAGCGGAAGGTACCACCAAACCCAATATTGTACTGATCATCGCTGACGATATCGGCATATCCGATATTGGGTGTTATGGAGGTGAAATCAATACTCCCAATATTGATCGTTTAGCCACCGATGGACTTAGATTCACTACCTTCTACAATATGGCCAAATGTAATCCTACACGCTCCTCCTTACTTACAGGTCTTTATGGTGGCGGAGAGGGTGCCGTCCATTTGGCACACCTAACCAAGCAGGCTGGTTACCACAACATTATGAGTGGCAAGGAACATTTTGATCCATGGGTACCCGATTACTGTAAAGCTGAAAACGTTTTTGATCATTCCTTCTATTTTTGGGCCACCACTGAGTACTTCTTGCCACCATCAGGTCAGTTCGAACGCCCGTTTTACCTTGAGGGTAAACAAATTGATCCACAACAGATTGAGCACCAGCAATCTCCCATGTACAAAACGGATTTTATAACCGACTATGCCCTAAAATGGCTGGATGAGGCAAAAGACAGTACTGCACCCTTTTTCTTGTATTTGCCATTCCACTCAGCGCATTATCCCTTGCAGGCCAGACCCGAGGATATCGCTAGATACCGGGGTAAGTACCTAGCAGGCTGGGATTCATTAAGGCAGGTCAGGTATCAAAGAATGCTTGAACTTGGGGTACTACCGAAGCAAGCAAGTCTGAGTGAGCCTGAGGGAAATTTGAATCAGTTTAGAGGGCCTCTCGACCCTGATTATACAGATTATTATCCCTGGAAAGACCTGAGCCAGACTCAGCGTGATTCCCTGGACCTGGAGATGGCAGTTTTTGCGGCTATGATCGATAGGATGGATCAGAATATTGGGCGTGTGTTGAGCTGGTTGGAACAACAGCAAAAGCTGGATAATACCCTAATCATGTTCCTCATTGACAATGGTTCGTGCCCCTTTAAAACCAATAAAGTGCCTGATGTACCACCAGGACCAGCAGACTCCTATTGGAGTTTGCGTGCTACCTGGGCCAATTTGGGAAACACTCCTTATCGGCAATACAAGCAGGCAGGGCATGAAGGTGGCAGCCATACTCCATTCATTGCCTACTGGCCGGGTGTGATTGCGCCCCATACCATTACCCATCAGCCAGGTCACGTGGTGGATATGGCGCCTACATTCCTGGATATAATGGATATCCAATATCCGGATTCAATACAGGGGTATCCTACTTTGCCAATACATGGTAGTTCGTTATTGCCAATTTTTGAGGGACAACAAAGGGCGGTACCAGATTTCTTTATTTCCGGTTTGGATAAGTTTCGCATGTTTAGAATTGGGAATCACAAGATCGTACGTATGAATCAGGGCCCATGGGAGCTTTATAATATGGAGTTGGATCCCACTGAATTGAACAACCTGGCCGATTCACATCCAGGTAAAGTAGCAGAGCTGGATAGTTTATATCATCATATTGCGCCAACTCTCAAATTAATTAACAATTAATAATTATTAATTAATAATTCATCCCTCACTCCCTCACCCTTCGTCCCTCGTCCTTTAAAACCTGCACCATATTTTGTGCTCCCTGCATTACAAAGATTGAATCCGAACCGCAACCGATAAATCGATATCCAAGGTTGTAGTACTTTTCATACTCTCCGGTATTGGGCATAAAAACACCTGCGACCTTTCCGTGTTTGTGAGTTGCTTTGGCAACTTTCTCAATGGCTTCTAAAAACAGGGGGTGATCATATTGTCGGAATACACCCAAAGAAAGGGTCAAATCTGCGGGACCGACAAACAGGACATCAATAGCTTCTAAGCGTGCTAAATCATCCAGATGATCTAATATACCGGCATACTCAATTTGTAGGATTCCCAGCAATCGCTGGTCTTCCTGCTGGTAATAGTCTTCAAAGGTCAAGCCAAAATCTACCGCTCTAGTCAGCGTGGCCATGCCTCTCACGCCGCGAGGTGGATAACGCATGTAGGAGGCGGCCTGTTTGGCCTCTTCCAGGCTTTTGATCATAGGGAATATAATGCCTTGAGCCCCCAGGTCTAGAGCCCGCCCTACCCGTTGTCGCACCAATGCTTCCACCCGAACTAGTGGAGTTGCCGTGGAGGTCGAGAGTGCCTGGAGCTGACCGGGTAGATCATACTCCATACCCACCCCGTGCTCAAGGTCAATATTGATCCAATCAAAACCGGCTTTGCCCACGATTTCAGCATCCAGCGCGGATCCGCTGTTGAGCCAACAGCCATGGGCGGTCTCGCCATCCATCAATTTTTCTTTAAGGTATCTTTTCATTTTAAACTAGTGGGAAAAGTTTAGCCAAGATCAGGATCACCACCATTCCTACGAAACCCATGATGCCCAGCACCGATGAAAAGGTCTTCAAGGCTTCATTCTCAGTCATTCCACTCATTTTGCAAACCACCCAGAAACCGCTATCATTCATCCAGGGAATGGGTTTTGAACCACAACCGATCATAAGCGCTAGGTAAACTGGGTGGAAATCCATAGATCCGGGTTGCACCATACTTCCCACAATACCTACTGCTGTGATCATGGCCACAGTGGCTGATCCCTGGGCGGTTCTGATTAGTACGGTCACTAAAAAAGCCATGGGAAGTACTGCTAGTTGGTAATTGGTAGCCATACTCTGTAGATAAACTCCAATGCCGGTTTGTTGCAGGCTTCCGCCGAATGCCCCACCCATACAGGTAATCAGGATAATCACTCCGGCACTTTGCAGCGATTCCTGGATGTGCTTTTTTAATTTCTTACTGTCCGATTCGGTTTTAATCAGTACCAATAATGCAACTACTGCCGAAACAGTAAGTGCAATGTTGCTATCACCTAAAAAATAAAAAACATTGAGCATCCAGCTATCTGCGTCCCCATAAATCGCCCTGGCCACTGTATTGGCAGTTATCAGTAGTAAAGGCAGTACAATGGGCAGCAAGGATAACCCCAAGGAAGGCAACTCTGAGTCGTCCTTGTTCATTAAGGTATTGAGCTCTTCTAAAGTGACATCACCGGTATCTCTCAGAGGTATGGTCATTCTTTTATTGGCCCAGGCTGCATAAAGATAACCGGCGGTAATAGTGAAGCTACCAACCACCAGTCCACCTACGATCATGATACCCAGGTCGATGCCCAATTCCCCAGCTACAAACAAGGGCCCGGGGGTAGGGGGCACCAGTGAATGGGCCATGGCAGCACCAGCCACCGTAGCGGTAAGATAGAATAAATAGTTTTTACCAACCCTCATGGCCAATGCCTTGTTCAGGGGAACTAATAAGTAGAAAACAGTATCGAAGAATACCGGTATCCCTAAGGTAAAACCACTGCTTAGAAAGGCTGCAGGTGCTCGTTTCTCACCAAATAGCTTTAGTGCTGATCTTATGATCCTGTCCGCAGATCCACTGCGTAACAGACAGGTTCCTATAATGGAAGCCATAGCGATCAATATGCCAATTTTTGAGGCGGTGTTGCCAAAGCTGGTAGCCAATCTTCTACCAATTGACTGATCCAGAAATGCTTTGGTGGCAGACTCGGACATGGCTTTGG
>JANQPK010000260.1 GCA_028289505.1 Cyclobacteriaceae bacterium | reverse complement strand
ACTTTCTCACAAATTCCATGTCATCCATAATGCGTTTGACCAGTATTAATCCAACACCACCCTTCTTCTTTTCCTTGATAATATCGTCCAGGTTAGGCTCTTTGTAACGACAAAAATTGAACCCTACCCCAAAATCAGTAATCTCGAACTGAACCTCATCTTCCTTTATCATTTTCACCCGCACACCGATGCGCTTTTTCGGATTGCATTGGTGGGAGTGTATCATCAGATTGGCACAAACCTCATCCACGGCTAGTACGATTTCACCAGCCTCTACTTCAGGTACGCCGTGCTGGTGTAGGAATTCTTCCACAAAATGACGTACGTCCTTCAATCTTTCCTTGTCGCAAGGAACCTTAAGCTGACTATCCATGTGCTTGCTGCTTCGCCTGGTCTTTAGTCTCTTCAATGCTTAACAATTGATCCAACCCTAACACCTTAAACACATTCTCAACCTTTTCACTTAAACCAAACAAAACCATTCGAGTGTTCCTTACTTTCAACTCTTCAATGTATGACATAAACACACCCAGTCCTGCAGAAGATATGTAGTTCAGGTCTACGCAATCTATAAGAATTTGTTGCTGTCCTTTTTCGATGGCTTTGCTGATCGCTTCATCCAGCATAATCGAGGAACTGGCATCGACATCTCCATCAATGGCAATTACATAATTGTCATCTTCTAAAACACTCGAAATCTGCATATATAGTTAATTACGTTTTAAAGGTGTTAAAGTTTTTAGCTGAATTTTAAAATCATGGTAGTAAAGTCATCTTCTATGTCATCTACCTCGGTAAATTGTAGCAAACCGTTAATTATTGCCCGCTGTATTTCTACTGCAGACTGGTTTACTTGATTGACTACCACTTCCCTTAATCTATCATAACCAAATTCCTCTCCATCAGGATTCATTGCTTCTGTGATCCCGTCCGTATACATCACCAATATATCACCACTTTGGTATTTAATTTGGTTCAACTCAACGTATTTGCAATACTCCTGGTTGCGAATAATCCCTAACCCAAGACCCTTACTTTTTAGAAAATCCAATTTTGAAATTGATGAATCATAGTAAAGCGAGGGACAGTGTCCAGCACGGCTGAAGCAAATAGTCTTTTTGCCGGTATCGATGATATAATAGGACAGCGTAATAAAAGATGTCTTTTCGAGGCAACGGCCAAGTGCTTCATTGGCTTTGACCAGGAATTCACGAGGGTCCAAGTCTATTTGGGCCAAGCTATGAAAAACTCCCTTCATTTGCGACATGTTGAATGCGGCGGAGGTTCCCTTCCCCGAAACGTCACCGATTATCAAAGCAAACTTATCCTCTGATATTCTGTGTGTATCGTAATAATCTCCTCCTACTTCATCGGCTGGCTTTGAAAAGGCTGTTATACTGAAGTGTTGATTGGATTCAAGTTCAGAAGGCAATAGACTCTCATGAACCCTTTTGGCAATTTTAAGCTCTTCCCGGTAACGTTCGTTTTCAATAGCAGACTGCATCAACCGGTGGTTCTCTATAGACACAGCTGCCTGATTTCCAAAAGTGTCTACGATATTCACCACATCGTTATTAAAACCATCCGAAACTTCCTTTAGCAATACCATGGTGCCGATTTTCTCATTTTGGGCTTCCAATGGATATACCAGGACAGATTTGTAATTGGGGTGCTTAATGTTGTCAACCCTAGAATTCACACTGGAAGAAATTCCCTGACGTCTGGATTTTTTTTCCGATGAATTTGTTATCACCGGGCGAACCGTTTGTACTTTTTCCGGTGTAATATTCTTGACAATCAGATGTTGATTTTCATTCTGGTGGTTTACTTCAAACCAGGCGGCACTGGCGAAAGTAGCGCTCATGGAGCTTTCAAGAAGTAAATCATAGATTTCTTCCTGGTTCTGCCCAGTTTGGCCAGATTGACTTAATCTCTGAAAGTTTACCACCTCCTCCAGCTTTTGCTCAAATACTGATGTGGTAGGGAGATTGAAAAGTGTCACCAACAATGAGGCAACTGCATATAACATAATAAAAGCATAAATGGCGATTACTGAAACATGGTTGGTGAGGTCCGATATTAGCAATTCATTACCCTGCTGTCCAGTTAAATAGACCATGAAATAGGTCAAATAAAGCAAGATCAACAGAATTAGCAGTATGCTTTTCCACTTTTGCTTGAAATTCAGGAAGGCTACCCATTTTAGATTAGGGGTAATTACCAATCCCATGGCCAGAATAAAGGCAAAAATCAAAGAAAATGGTAGATCAAATCGGTTATGCGGCACAAAGTGGAACAGTAGACTTATCAGAATGGCATATTCAAATACTTGCCAAGTCCTGAGCAAAGACTTGGTTTTTTGATAAAGCACCAGCTTCTTCCAGACTAAAAATGTTGAGATTACGAATGCCAGAATTAAACCAATATTAACATGGTACAATAGGCTCAAAGTCAATCCATCTTGGGCTAACTTCGATCCTGAAACCAAAAAGGACAAAAAGAAGTGAATGAAAACAGATACTATGGTGGCAATAAGGCCAGTGACGAATACCCGCCATAGTAATTCGATGAAATTTAGATTATCGGCGCTGACCAGACGCTGCTTATAGTGAAAATATAGAGAAAGAATATAACCGGTAAGCAGCAGGGTGGATAAGAATTGGGGTACTCCCAGCTTTACATTGGCATTCCTCAACTCGAACCCGATCATTAGATCCACCAATGCCAGGCCTAGCCAGCACAGAATGCCCGAGGCTGTGGTCAGTCTAATAATTGCAGTAGTTGAAGGCATCATACACCAATCACCTGTAACTAAACGATGGCCAAGTTACAAAATATTGTATTGAATCTTTTTTAAAAGGACTACCTGCTGTAGTTGGGTGCTTCCCTGGTGATTTGGATATTATGAGGGTGACTTTCTCTGGCTCCGGCATTGGTGATTTTCACAAATTTTGCCTGATGAAGTTTACCGATGTCTGCGGAACCACAGTAACCCATTCCGGCGCGAAGGCCACCGACCATTTGAAATAACACCTCCGAAACATTCCCCTTATAGGGTACCCTGCCCACAATTCCTTCCGGCACTAATTTCTGTACGTCATCTTCAGCGTCTTGAAAGTATCGATCCTTGGAACCATCTTCCATAGCTTCCACAGAACCCATCCCTCGATAGGTTTTAAACTTTCTGCCTTCATATATGATCATTTCTCCGGGTGCCTCTTCAGTCCCAGCCAACATTGATCCAATCATGACGCTGCTGGCTCCTGCAGCTAAGGCCTTCACTGCATCGCCGGAAAAGCGGATTCCCCCATCGGCAATTGCTGGCACATCATATGGTTGCAGGGCCTCGCTGGCTTCGATAACAGCAGATAACTGCGGTACCCCCACACCGGCTATCACTCGAGTGGTACAAATACTACCAGGACCTACTCCTACTTTCACCGCATCAGCACCAGCATCCGCCAATGCCTTGGCGGCCTCTCCTGTGGCAATGTTCCCCACAATGACTTCCAAATCAGGGAATTCCTGTTTGACCAATTTCAGGGTATCGATAACCCCTTTTGAGTGGCCATGAGCGGTATCAATGGCAATCACATCGACCCCGGCATCAATTAATAACTCCATGCGTTGCCGGATATCCGCAGTCACACCCACTGCCGCACCAACTCTCAACCTTCCATATTCGTCCTTACAAGCAAAGGGACGATCGGTATTTTTAAGAATATCTTTGTAAGTAATCAGGCCTCTCAGTTTACCTTCATTGTCAACGATGGGGAGTTTCTCTATTTTATGCTGCATCAGGATATCTTCAGCCTCTTCCAAACTAATGCCCTCACTGGCAGTAACCAGATTTTCATGTGTCATGATGTCCACCACCGGAATTGACAGATCTTTTTGAAACCGCAAATCTCGATTGGTAAGGATACCGGATAGCTTTCCGAATCCGTCGACAATGGGAATCCCACCAATTCCGAATTCTTTCATGATCTGTGTTGCATCACCTAATGTCGATTTTCCGTTAAGGGTAATCGGGTCCAGAATCATCCCGCTCTGTGACCGTTTAACCTTCCTAACCTGAGCTGCCTGAGCCTCCTTGGTCATATTTTTATGAATAATTCCCAAACCACCATCCAGGGCCATTGAAATAGCCAATTCAGCCTCAGTAACGGTGTCCATGGCAGCCGATACGAATGGTATATTTAAAGAGATATTCCTGGTAAGACGACTGCTAACATTAGTGTCTTTGGGTAGAACCTCAGAATACCCTGGTGTAAGTAATACATCGTCGTAAGTAAGGGCCTCAAAAAGGAATTTGGAAGTGTTGAAGGGCATGGCAAATAATTTTCTTGCTTTTATTTGCCGGATAAAGCTACACACATTGACCAACTAAAAAAAGAAACTAAGTCCTATATTTGACATTTATGGATCTCGCTGATTTCATCCAAGAGGCTGTACAATATGCTTCAGGTATAAGGTTGCTGGAATTAGCAGCGCTCGTTTCCGGTTTGCTTTGTGTCTTGTTTCTTATCAAGCAAAACATTTTGACCTGGCCCGCAGGTATTATCTATGTTCTCATTTCCTTGGTGGTCTTTGTTAAAGTCAAGCTTTACGCAGACTTCATCCTGCATGTCTTCTATTTGATTCTGAACATTTATGGATGGTACTATTGGCTATCACCACAAAATGATAGTGACCGCAAACTACTGGTAACTCATACTAAACCGAAAACTATGCTGGCATTACTGCTATTTTCAGCAGCAGCAATTTTCGTATCTGGTAAACTATTGATGGAGTACACGGATGCATCACTTCCATATTGGGATAGTACCACTTCCATTTTGAGCATTTCAGCCATGTGGCTAACTGCAAAGAAAAAACTGGAAAGTTGGTTGATCTGGTTGGTAGTAGATATTCTAGCTACCGGTATCTATTTCTATAAGGGGCTACATTTCTACTGTATCCTGTACCTGGTTTACATAGGAATGGCAGTAGCTGGATTTATTTCTTGGCGTAGGTCTCAGCAGCTGGTTGCCATGGGTGTATGAAAAAGATTGTGATTATCGGGCCAGAGTCCACCGGAAAAACAGCCCTGACCAAACAGTTAGCCGAGCATTTCCATTGTCCTATGGTGGCAGAGTATGCCCGATCTTACATCGACCAATTGGACAGACCATATACCCAAGATGATTTATTGACAATAGCCAAAGGCCAGCTCAGCCTAGAAGATGAATTCCAGTATATGGATGCCCCGTTTCTTTTCTGTGATACGGATCTGCGGGTGATCAAGATCTGGAGTATGATTAAGTATCGAGAAGTCCATCCATGGATATTGGAGCAAATTGAAAAACGAACATATCACACTTATTTACTAACTGATATTGATTTACCATGGGCACCAGACTCTCAGCGTGAACATCCACAGTACCGGGAGCAGCTATTTGCCATGTACCAAGCAGAACTCGAATCATCAGAGGTCCCATTTATTTTGATTTCAGGAATCGGCTTACCGAGATATGAAAAGGCAGTAAAGTTCGTTTCCAGCATTGTTTAGTATTACGCAACTGTTATCTTTGCGTCAAAGGGGTGCCGATATACAGGCTGAGATTATACCCATTCACGCCTTGGGCGTGAGACACCTGATCCGGATAATGCCGGCGTAGGGACCGTGGGAAACATAAGTGCAGAAACAACCCCTGGTTTCTGTTTGTTTCACCGAAATAATAAAAAGATGAAAGGTTATTTAGCAGTGGTCATGCTGACCACAATGGCTGCGTTTAACACAAAGGCCCAGGTCACCATCAATGGCCAGGTCAAGGATATTGAAACTAATATTCCGTTAGTAGGAGCTCACATTATAACAAGTAACTCTAATCAAAAGGCTGTTTCCGACGAGAATGGCTTTTTTCAGATTGATACGGAGATTAACACTGAGTCGACACTCCAAGTTTCTTTTGTGGGTTACGAATCCAAATTAGTGGTTATACCCGTTTCACTATCAGGGATTTTAAATATCGAAATGGTGCCTAGCCTGGTTTTGGAGGAAGTGGTGGTAAAATCAATAAGGGCAAACCGGGAAGAGCCCGTTTCACAATCAACTCTTGAAAGAAAGAAGATACTTACTGAGTACTGGGGTCAAGATGCAACCCTAAATCTGGAACGTCTGGTGCCATCTATCCTATCTCACTCAGAATCAGGTTCGAATTTTGCCAATTACTCATTTATGCGTCTTAGGGGAATAGACCAGACCAGAATTAACATTACTTTGAACGGGGTGCCATTAAACGATATGGTGGACCAAGGCGTGTTTTTCTCTAATTTTCCGGATTTTACCAACAACGTGCAATCGGTACAAGTACAACGTGGAGTAGGTACCAGTACCAATGGAACTGCCTCCTATGCAGGTTCGATCAGCTATGAGTCAGCTCGCATCAACCACAGCAACCCTTCAGGGAGCATGACCTTTACCGCCGGGTCTTTTGGTTCCTTTCGGGGAAGCGCAGCAATCAATAGCGGATTGATTCAAGACAAATTTGCATTTAGCGCCCGATTTACCAAGTCTTATTCGGATGGATATAAATTCCATTCGGGCAGCAATGGTGAATCTTTGTTTTTCTCTGCAGGATATTTTGGCAAAAAGGATCTGGTAAAATTGAACATCCTAAGAGGACACAACCGCAATGAGTTGGCCTATTTGCCAATATTCATTGAAGACATAAGAGCTGAGCCCCGCACCAATTATCTGGATCCCGGAGATGAAGATGATTTTTCACAAAGCCTGGTTCAACTGCAGCATACCCATTGGTTCGATCAACAGCTGAGCCTCAATACTACAGTATATTATGGAAGTGCCGGTGGTGATTTTCCTCTAGGTGCTGATGATGGCACCGGAACCATCGTACAAACCAATTTCCCTCTTTTCAATGATCATTATGGATTTCTGACCTCGATTAGTGCTGAAACCAATACCGGTTGGCAGCTAGATGCGGGTTTGCATATTTACGAATTCAAGCGAGTCAATGAAGAGGGAATACTTCCAGACAGGGATAATCCCTATTACAGCGACCAAACCAACAAGAATGAATTCAGCTTTTTTGGCAAAGCCGATCGAACCTTTGGTCGTTGGAATGTCTATGGCGATATACAGGTTCGTTCAGTCGGACTAGAGTTCGAGCCGGATTTGGATTTTCTGGAATCACAGGGCGTGAATACCACTGGGTTGAGCATTCCAGACCGCAGCTGGATCTTTGTCAATCCGAAGCTAGGTGTAAGATACCGCAAAAGTGATGTTACTAGCTTTTTCTTGTCGCT
>JANQPK010000253.1 GCA_028289505.1 Cyclobacteriaceae bacterium | reverse complement strand
TTCAGGCATCGACTCAGATTCTTCAAATATTTCTACTGCATTCCTGCCGTACACACTGATACTGCCGTCCACCGTATGATCCCGCTTCAAGGGTATCAGGGAAACCACTCTTTCACCAACGGCACAGCTGCCTTCAATCTTTAAACTGTAGGGACGCCGGATTATTTTACTGCCAGCAAAACCAGCCTTTCGCTCATTCACCTGATAAAATCGGGTATCTCTAATGGTTAAGATTCCACCAGGCATATGGAATACGTCGGGTGATGATTTTTCATAAAGGGTATGAGCTGCAATGGACTTAACGGTTGCTTTTCTTTGCGCATTGGTGGGATAAAAAACGGTATTGCCATCTAAGTCCAATTCTGCTATCAGGCAATCACTACCAGATCCTGGTTCACAGGCTATGGCCCCGCATTCCAATATTTTGGCGGCATGAAAAGCAGTTCCCGATGGATACCCTTTTCTGATGGGATCGGCTGCAAATATGGCGGGATCATAACAACGGCCGCATATAATAAACTGTGCCCCTGCTTCTAAAGCAGCGATTATGGGTTCAATACCCATTTGTGCTACCAGTTTGCTCCGCCTAAGTCGGTTATGCTCGAGTTTGGGCATAGTACCTAGCGGCACCAGGGCATCCAATAAACGCGCTAATTGGGAAGCGTCGAGATCACTGGGTATGGTAGCCAACTTGGCGCAAGTATGCTGTTGCTGCAGTATTTTTTTGACTTTTGATACCACTTGATCGAATTGTGGTCTGGATCCGGCGAACCCTGCACTGCCAATAATCAGTGGACAGTCTTGACTGATAGCGCCTTGAATCATAATACTGAGGTCTCTTTCCAGGGCCGTGTCTCCTACGTAATGAGAACCGGATCCCAAATAGTAAGGACCAGCGTCCATTGAACCAGCATCTACTGCAATTAAATCCAGCTCATATTGCAAAGCCTTATTAAATGATTCTATGGGAAACCCATAACCCAGAATAGCTGTAGGTGCTAGTATTCGATACAATTCAAAAAGTCATTTGGTTTTAGATAGGAACTGTCGCCATTTTTGGGGGCCTGAATGATGAATCGAGTTGCCTTCAGTATCCACTCCCACCAGTACTGGAAGATCTTTCACCTCAAACTCGTATATGGCCTCCATTCCAAGATCTTCAAAAGCTACTACCCTTGCTTTCCTGATGGATTGAGAGATCAAAAATGCTGCTCCCCCAACAGCAACTAAGTAAACTGCTCCATTGCTTCTAATGGCAGCTATGGTCTTATCTCCCCGCTCTCCTTTTCCAATCATGCCAAGAATACCAATTCTCTCCAGCATTAAATCAGAGTATTTGTCCATACGAGAAGCTGTGGTGGGTCCAGCTGGTCCGATAATCTCCTTGCCATGTCTGGGAACTGGTCCCACATAATATAGAATTCGATCCTTCAACATATTACGGAAATAGGATTGCTTTTCCGGATCATTGATTTGGTCCGCTATTCGTCGATGTGCAGCATCTCTACCGGTAATGATGGTTCCAGAAAGCAGAAGTGTTTGGCCGGCTTTCCATGTCTTTATCTCATCCTTGGTGATACCAGTTATATTAACTCTGGTGATAGATTCATCCTCCTTGGTTAAAATCTCTGGCCCTTGTGTTAAGTCAGGTAGTTCAAAGTTAGCGGGGCCACTACCATCAAGTTCAAAACTGATATGCCGAGTGGCCGCACAATTCGGTATTAATCCGACGGGTAAGGCCCCGGCGTGAGTAGGATAGTGATTGACTTTCACGTCCAATACTGTAGTTAATCCACCCAATCCTTGAGCGCCAATACCAAGCTGATTAATTCGTTGATAGAGTTCAATTCTCAACGCTTCGGCATCATCGGAGGGCCCCTTTTCTATTAACTCCTGGATATCTATCGGTTCAAGTAGCGATTGCTTCGCCAGTAACATGGCTTTTTCCGCACTACCCCCAATGCCTACCCCTAAGATACCCGGGGGACACCAGCCTGCTCCCAAGCTCGCCACTTCTTTGGTGATGTGCTCAACCAAGTTATCACCGGGATTTAACATCAATAGCCGAGCCTTGTTTTCAGATCCAAACCCCTTTGCCGCCAAATGTACCTGTACGGAGTCTCCAGATACCAACTCCATATGAATAACCCCAGGGGTATTATCACCAGTGTTCAATCGTGATCCCAAGGGTTCGGTAACTATGGAAGCCCTTAACGGATTTTGTGTATGAAGATAAGCTTTCCTGATACCCTCATTTACCATAGACTCCAATGAACAGTTAGTATCCCATCTAACCCCTATTCCCACCTTTAAGAATACGGTAGCCAAACCAGTATCTTGGCAAAGTGGTCTCTTTCCCATAGCGGCCATTCTGGAATTTTTCAGGATTTGAGCCAATGCATTCCTGGCCGGTTCAGATTGCTCTTTAAGATAAGCTTGGTAAACAGATTTTATGAAATCAGGAGGGTGATAATAGGAGATGTATTGAAAACCATCCGCAATACTTTGTACCAAATCTTCCTTGCGAATTGTTTTATCAGGCATTACCCAAAATTGAAAGTCGAAAGCAGACAAATAGCGTCTCCAGCAGGATAGTAAAGATAGCAAAAACCCTAAATTGCCAGCGTGAATTTTCGAATTACTGGCTTCGTATTAGGCATAACCTTGTTCATGGCGGTACTTTTGCTACCACCTGCGGATGGCATGTCGACCGAGGCCCGTTCGGTACTTGCCACCACCCTACTGATGACGGTGTGGTGGATACTGGAAGTACTACCGCTAGCGGTAACCGGTTTGCTGCCAGTGGTTCTATTCCCGTTGTTAGGTGTCATGGATACTGCCGGGGCCACTGCGCCATATGCCCATTATGTAAATTTCCTGATTTTAGGAGGTTTTTTTATTGGTATCAGTCTGGAAAAATGGAACCTGCATAAAAGAATTGCACTCAATATTATCAATGCATTAGGAGATGCCCCCGCCAGGATCATGCTGGGATTTATGTTGTCGGCATTCTTTTTATCCATGTGGATTAGCAACGTAGCTACCGCCATTATGATGGTACCAATTGGCCTTTCTGTGGTAGAACAAGTAGCCAAGTTGTCCGAACAAGCCGGACATGCTGATATGGTTAGAAATCGATTTGGAGTGGGGCTCATGCTTTGTATTATTTACGCCGGTAATATAGGGGGTATGTCTACCTTAATAGGTACCCCTAGTAATGCAGTACTGGCTGGATTGGTGGCGGAATCCTTTGAGCAGGAAATCTCCTTTCTAGATTGGTTTTTAGTGGTCTTTCCCCTGGGAGTGGTGATGCTTATGGTTACCTGGGGATATTTAAGTCAAATTGCATTTAAAACTAAATCGGGATCTTTTCACAATGGTATGGAAGTGATAAGCAAGGAGTTAAGATCCCTAGGTAGAATTACCAAGCCTCAACTAATGACCCTGGTGGTCTTGGGGAGTACTGCTTTTTGCTGGGTAATTCGCAGTGTAATAAGGCTTCCTTCAATGGACATGATAAATGATGCCACTATTGCCATCTTTTTTGGGGTGCTACTGTTTATGATACCAGCTGATAAACAGTTTAATACATTCTTGTTGGATTGGAAAACCGCTCGGAAAATACCCTGGGGGGTATTAATCTTGTTGGGTGGTGGATTATCATTAGCTAAAGGAATTAAAACCAGCGGTTTGGACTTGTGGTTAGTTAGCCAACTCGAACATGTTTCAAGCGCGAGTGCCTATTTGGTGATCCTATCAGTAGTGGTGGTGACAATTTTCTTGACCCAAATTGCTTCTAATGTGGCCACCACCACTATTTTAGTTCCCCTTTTAGGGGGAATCTCCCTAGCATTCTCCCTACACCCTTTTGCCTTAATCATGGCTGCCGGAATCTCGGCTTCTTTCGCCTTTATGCTGCCCACAGCTACCCCAGGTAACAGTATAGTGTTTTCATATCCGCAAATATCGGTGAGGGATCTCACTAAGCATGGCCTGGTGCTTAGTTTAATTGGTGTGGTGTTGGTGCCCTTATTAATTCTTTACGTATTACCCCTGATTTGGCAGTTTGATTTGTGGTCAATACCGGATTGGGCTGTGCCAAAATAGCTTCGTATTTTTACAGTACCATAGGTATTATGGATTCCTGAAATAGATGGACCATAGCTGCAAAAACCGCTACCGGAATAATTAATCCGATGGCACTACCAAAAATGTAATCCCGGGAATTAACTGAGGTCATTGCCAGGGTATAATTTACTATCGGCGCTGCCCAGAAAACCAGCCTTATCAGTATGATGGTGGATAACGGTTGTTCATGGAGCTTGGATAACATATTTTGCAATCTTCGGTTTTGTATATCATGCAAAGCCTTGTTACCAAAGGCCCGAACAATAAAATAGTTAGCAGTCATGGCTATTACCACTCCCAGGTAACCCCAAATAGCTCCCTCAAACGGACCATATATTAGGATCGCCACTAAAATAAACAGCATGGCAGGAATGTGTATAAGACTGCCAATTGCAAAAAGTATGAAGAATATTAAGAGCCCCCAGGGTCCGGAGCTCTTGATGACCGAAGAAATATTATTCAGATTAAACCACTCACCAAAAGCAGTGAATTTGCCTAATAGTAGCAGTAAAATGGCAATTGCCAAAATTAGGATAATCCTCAAAGCTGATTTTTTCATAATAGCAACCGCGAAGGTCGAGGATATTATTCATTTCTGCTAATAACTTAATTTGATTCTGCTGACCTAAAATCCGAAACCTATTCTGATGCCGGGAAAAACGCGGTTAAAGTCATCGGTAGCATACAAACGCGGTCCTACAAAAACGCCTTTAAGTGGTGACCAATTAACGCCCAATCGAAAGGTATTTCCTTCAAATAGGTCGCCGTTATCCACCATTAAGTATCCTATATCTACTCCCAGAAAGGTTGATTTTGATTTGTCTTTGACAATATTTGGGTGAATCCCTAGACTCAGAAACAGGTTGAGATCGATGTCTCCGGTTTCATTATCAAAACCAAATAGTAAGTCCGAGGAAATGTAGGGCTGGAATTTGGTAACCCCCTTCTCTACCAAACCAAGCCCAACAGCTAATGACAAATCTGTGACCCAATTGTTCTCTACCAGTCCCCCACCTGCAGTTAACCCAATTTCCAAAACATCTATTTTACCATTGGTTTCATGCTGATTCTTTAGTTCCAACATCTCACCATCGATACACTGATAATAAAGAGATCTGGAAAATTTGGTGCTTTCAGGCAACATATTCACCACCTTGTCATAACAGGCCACCAAAGGCATCTCCACCAGATTTATCAGGTCAACACTAGTAATGAATATTATATAATTCTCCCCGGTAATTACCACCTGATCTCTGTATCCGGTGTTGCGCAAAGTCTCCTGGCTGATGAGGTAGGTGTATTTAGGCTCGCCCGGTTCAATAGTTACCGAGTTACCTGGGGTAAACCTCACCAGTTCCGCTGAGGCCGGTGAAAGCTGATCCTCCATATCACTCACCAGTTGCTGAAATTCCCTTAGTACGGACCTAATCTCATGGGTAGGTGAAAGCTGGCCGTAATTGGGTATCGCCATCTTCAATTCCACTTTATTCTCGATGAAGATGATTACAGAATCACCCAATGATTGGCATATTAAGTTACCTGAGATCAGTGAGATGCTAAAAATTAGACATAGTCGTTTCATGGTAGATATTTTTCTCCTTTAATAATTACAGTATATGGCTTGGGTTAGTCTTTTCTGGCGGTTAGAGCCCCGAATTTAAGTTGAATGGTTTCCGTCTTGCGTTTGATATCCCCATCCGTATAATGAGGATAGATCGACTCATCAACCTCATTAGTTTTTTCGATAGTATTTTCAGTTACTTGTGGATCAGCCTGGCTGGCAGTTGGGGCACTTACCGGAACAAACTCTTTCACTGTTACCACCACCGTATCCACCCGTATCCGATAAATGGTGTCAACTCTATGAACTATAAGTTCTTGTTTTTGAGAATCTAATAGCTGAGCGTCATTTTGATGGTCTTGCTCCTCTAGCGTCACCAATTGTCTTTGGTACTGCTCATGAAGTTCGCCAATCTGCTTGGCTAAGTGATTCAATTCCTTTTGATGAGCTTGTCTATTCATTTGAAATACCAGGGAGAACCCGATCAACAGCAGTATCATAGCTGCCGCAAGGTGCCTCCAATTCAATGACCGGTTGGTCACTTCATTTTGTACTGCGGACCAAACAAAAGGCTTTGCCGCTTCACTTTCCCGCTTATGAAGATCGATATCCTCCTGAAGTTTACTTTTAATAAACTTATCAAAATCAGACGGTTCCATAGTTTCTTTCCTCATTCAAGTTAAACATGAGCCGATGTCGGGCTTTTTTCAGCTGAGTTTTCGAGGTACTCTCGCTTATGCCCAACATTTTGGCAATTTCTTTGTGCGAATAGCCTTCTATGGCATAGAGATTGAAGACCGTCCTATATCCGGCAGGAAGCTTTTCGATCATACTCAAAATATCGGCTGCCTGCATTTCCTGTAATGCGTTGGCCCCACTGTTTTGAGATTCAACACGCAACAGATTCTCTTCGAACTGTAGTGTATCCCTTTTTTTAAGCAACCGAAGTGACTCGTTAATCAAAATAGTACGCACCCACCTTCCTAAGCTTCCCTGTCCTTGATAGGTAAACTTTTTCAAACTTTTAAATACCTTAACAAAGGCTTGGGTAGTGGCGTCTTCTGCAGTTTGATGATCCGCCAGGTACCGCATGGAGATGACATATAGTTCATCATAGTATTTATTGAATAGGAACTCCTGAGCGTGCCGTTCTTTCTTAAGGCAACGTCTGATCAGTTCTTCTTCGCTTAGGATCAATTCTTTCAATGTTTCGGTCTTTCATTAATAGAATCACTCAAAACCACAATTGGTTGCCTGGCAGCATGAATATTTAGTGGTATCAATTATATTCAAGCCTTAATTTACTTATATGAGATCAAAGCTGCTTATCCTTTCATTAGTTCTGGCCTTATTGCAAGGTTGTAGTAATGTACCATCCAATTGGCAATGGGAAACTGTAGAGGCCGTTGGAGAACCCACGGCACGCCACGAAGCTGCTTTTGTAGCATTTAAAGATCAACTGTATCTAATTGGAGGCCGTCGAATTAATCCCACCGATGTTTTTGATCCAGCCACCAATAGCTGGACCGCCAAATCTCCTACCCCTATGGAGTTACACCATTTTCAACCGGTAGTAGTGGACGATGCCATCTATCTGATGGGTGCTATGACCGGGAAATGGCCTGCTGAAAAACCGTTGGATAAAGTATTGATCTACTATCCTGAACGAGATGAGTATCAGTATAGTCATGACATTCCTGAGCATCGGCGTAGAGGTGGTGCCGGTGTGGTCTATTATCAGGAAAAAATATATATGGTAGGTGGCATAACCAATGGTCATATCGATGGATTTGTACCCTGGTTAGATGAATACGATCCGAAAACAGGAGCATGGAGGGTACTACCGGACGCTCCCAATTCCAGAGATCACTTCCAGGCGGTAGTGGTTAACAATAAGTTGTACGCGTTCGGAGGTCGAGTGAGTTCCCGGAAAACTGGCGAAGATATGAGTAGAACCATACAGCATGGCAATATATTTGATTTTGATACCGAACAGTGGTTGCCTGTTTTAAACCAACATGCCATTCCTACCAGGCGTGCTGGCACTGCAACGTTCGTCTGGAACGATGAGGTCATTACTGGAGGAGGTGAGAGTTCCACACAAGAGCCAGCATTTAACCAAGTAGAAGCTTTTAATAGTGAGACTAATCAATGGGTATCATGGCCTTCTTTACAGCAGGGGCGTCATGGGTCTGGTTTTGCTGTGGTAGGTGACTATGCATACATCGCCTCCGGAAGCGGCAACAGAGGTGGTGGACCAGAGCTAACTTCAATTGAAAGGTTAAAACTTCCAAAACGCAATCTGGAATCCAGCCAGGAAACCATAGATGATACCCCAGTTTACTCCCAGTGGCATTTGATAGAATTATCCTTTGATGGCCCTGAAACCAACGAGTTAGCTGAAGATAATCCATTCTTAAACTATAAGTTAAGCATATCTTTTGAACATACTGATATTCAATATAATGTTAATGGGTTTTATTCAACAGATGGTCAATCAGCAGAAACCAGTGCTGAAAGTGGAAAAATCTGGAAAGCCAGATTTACCCCTGATCGACCAGGCCTTTGGTCATACAAAGCCATATTATACCATGGTGATAGCGTTGCCTTAAGTAGCAATATCGAGTCTGCTGAGATAATTACTGAAAAAAGCGGCTCATTCCTGGTAACCCGTACCGATAAAGATGGCCCTGATTTTCGCGCTTATGGACGTATCGGAGTTCATAATGGATATTTTAAGTACCAACACAGTGATCGATACTGGCTTAAGGGAGGCACCGATAGTCCTGAAAACTTTCTTGCCTATGAAGGATTTGATGGCACTTACCGGCTACAGGCCTCTGCCAGAGAGGGAGAAGCCGCCACCTCTGATCAAATCCATCAATATGTACCGCACTCAAAAGACTGGCAGCAGGGAGATCCTAGCTGGCAGCAAGGAAAAGGGAAATCCATCATTGGTGCAATCAACTACTTAGCCTCGAAGGGTATGAAAGTCGTGTATTTTTTGGTTAATAATATTGAAGGCGATGGCAAAGATGTATGGCCTTACAGCGATCCAACTGATTTTACCCGATTTGACGTTAGTAAGCTTGAGCAATGGGAGGTTTTATTCAAACATATGCAATCAAAAGGTATTCTGTTGCATGTGGTCTTGCAGGAGACGGAGAATGAAACCATGTTGGACGGAGGAGATACCGGTCCCTTACGCAAATTATACCTCAATGAAATGATAGCGCGGTTTGGACATCATCCGGGGCTAATATGGAATCTGGGGGAGGAAAACGGCCCTGCCCCTTTTAGCCCAGTAGCTCAAGACGACGGGCAACGTCGAGCAATGACAACCTACATAAAGACTACAGACCCCTATAATCATCCGGTGCTGTTACACACCCATGCACATGATCCCCCCAGAGCCGACATATTAAATCAGATCTTGGGTTTTCAGGAGCTTGATGGAATATCCTTACAACAGGGAGACAGAAAAAAGGCGGCTAAGGTAGTTCGTGAATGGAGGCAAAAGTCCATTGATACGGGACACAAATGGCTGATATCCATGGATGAGATCGGAAAATGGGACACTGGTGCTAAATCCGACTTGACAGATCCAGGTCATGCTACTTTAAGACGATATGTGCTTTGGGGAACCTTATTGTCAGGAGCCGCTGGAGTAGAGTGGTATTTTGGAGCCAATAATGAGCATAACGATTTGACCTCGGAAGATTGGAGAAGTAGAGATCAGTTGTGGGATCTTACCAAATATGCCCTAGACTTCTTTGAATTATACCTACCCTATTGGGATATGGAGCCTAGACCGGATCTGATCAACAATAAACAGGGTTACTGTCTGGCCAAAACTGATGGAGTTTATGCCGTTTATGTTCCTGATGCTAGACCAGGTATTACGGTTGACCTGAGAAATGCAACAGGTGATTTTGAAATCAAGTGGTATGATCCACTGAATGGAGGTATGCTATCTGATGGTAGTATCACATCCATATCCGGTGGTAGCAGACAAAAAATAGGAAAGCCTGCCAATGAGCCTGAAAGGGATTGGGTAGTGTTGATTAAACGGCTGCCTTGATTTTTCTAGAATGCACTGCTTAAAAGCTGTTGTAATTCCTCCCAGGAAGCTTGGTCAGCTTCTTTCTGATACTTCAATGGAAGTTCAAACTTTGCACCAATTTCATCGGCATAAGGACTGGTGAAGGAATGAACAGCGCCTTCGTAGGCGATGTATTGGTAATCTGCCCCTATTGCATCCATAGCCTGTTTGAATGCGCTGACCGATTCTGCTGAAATAAAAGGGTCATCTGCGCCATTACACACCAGTACCTTAGCCTTTAAGCTTTCTCCAGGCATGATTGGCAACTGTACCTGACTGTGAAAAGCGGCTACCGCGTCGAGATCTTTGCCGGCATTAGCCATGGTAAGCGCTACTGAGCCTCCAAAACAATAACCAATGGCGGCAGTCTTTTCGGGATCTACCGAAGGATGTCTTTTAAGCATATCCAACGCAGCATCAAATCGAGACTGGGCCACAGACATGTTGCTCATTACAGCACCGGAGAACTTACCGGCATCCTCTGGATGCTCCGCCAATACACCGTTGCCATACATATCTAGAGCCATGGCGGTGTATCCGAGTTCCGCCAGCATGTCTGCACGTTCTCTTACGTAATCGTTGTGGCCCCACCATTCGTGTATCACCAGTACCCCTGGTCGTTTTCCCGATTGGTCATCTTTGTAAGCGATATAGCCCTTCAGCTCAACAGAATCCACTACATATTTCACTTCTTCCCCACTGATTGATACTTCTTCTTCAATTACTTCCACCGTTTCCTGAGATTCTGTTGGGGTCTTTTGTTGACAGGAAGAGGTCACCGCCAATATGGCAAGTACCGTGGTAGTTAGTTTTAGATCTTTCATAGTACTGATTTTAGGGCTTTATTGGTGGCAAACTTAACCACAATTTTTAAAGTATCGAAACCAGATATGCAACCCTTTACCAGTTAAGTAGTCATTAATAGGTAACACTTAAACTTTAAACCCTGATTCAAATGTATATCAACAGCGTTGTCTGCTACCGACACTTCTATAAAGCATGCTATGTACTAGTGTTGGTTTTCTTGCAATTGATCATAAATTCCAGGTTAAGCGCCCACAATGGTGCCATTGGTTATGCCTACCCGGTCTCGGGAATCACCATAGACGGTGATCTTAGGGACTGGCCTACAAATATAGAACGGTATAACATGGAAAGAATCCGTGTTGGAGTTCCTGCAGAAAATGAGGCGGATCTTAGTGCGAACTTTCGTATTGGTTACGATGCCACCCTCAATGTTTTGTTGCTAGCAGTTGAAGTATTTGATCAGTCAATTCAGACTGATACCTCAGGTTATGTAAACTGGAATACCCACGACGGCATGGAGATCTACCTTGACCCGGACCATCTCCAGTCAGTCTCCAGTATTTCTCAATACAGCATCTACGCCAGCAAGAAATTCAGCTTTGGCGCTAAACCCACTTGGGATCATATTGATGTGGAAATGAAAGAGACCGAGTTTGGCAGAGTGTATGAATGGGCAATAAAACTGGACAAATCCATAGAGCCGGGTACTTCGATCGCAATGGACGTTGTGGCCATTGATAAAGATGCAGACGAT
>JANQPK010000249.1 GCA_028289505.1 Cyclobacteriaceae bacterium | reverse complement strand
AACCTTGCACGGTATGAACCACTTGAGGCTACCTATGCCTGGGAAGCTACTGCACCCACTTATGGAGAAGCCCTAGAGCCACACTGGTTCAAACTACGTCCCTTTGTGATGGACTCTGCCAGTCAGTTCAGGGTAGAGGTACCACTGGAATTTAGTACAGATCCCAATTCTGATTTTTATGAGGCGGCACAAGAAGTCTACCAAATGGTAAAAAAAGCCGAACAAAAAGATATCGATGTTGCGGTATATTGGGATTGTAATCCAGGACCTACCATGGTAAACGGACACCTTATGCAAGTGCGCAAACAAAATACACCTGGAGGACATTGGGTTGGCATACACAGCATCATAGCTAAGAAACAAGGTGGTACACTTAGCCAGAATTGTGCAGTCTATGCTAAACTATGCTCAGGTATTGCCGATGCTTTTATTGCTGCCTGGGATACTAAATACGCCCACCACCTGCTTCGTCCTGAAACCTACATCAACCGGTATATCGACAAAGACTGGAAGCCAAAACTTGAATCTCCCCTTTTTCCTGAATTTACCAGTGCCCACAGCCTGGTTTCAGGAGTTGCCGCTTCCGTGCTGGCAGATGCTTATGGGGAAGTTCCTTTCTACGACGACACTAACGTATCTTTTGGGTTGCCTCCTAAGCAATTTCCTGATGTGTGGAATGCCGCGGAAGAAGCTGCCCGTAGTCGACTACTGGGAGGTATACATTACGTATTTGGATGTGAACATGGGATAGCACAAGGTAAAAGGTTGGGTCAAATGGTTAATCAAAGAATCATAGTAGATTCCCAAAGGTAAGCCTCACCCTGTTCATTCAGGTATCACTTGAATTCTACCTCCTCCACCGCACCAGTCTGTATCACTATCCTGGAAGACTGAGATAAATACCCTGCCCCTGAATAGAATTCCTGTCTTTGTTGCTTTCCGTTTTTTAGCTTCAACAGGGCGTACGATGCATCTTCGGGTGCTTCAATAATTTTCGAAGTGGTGGTCCATTCAAAAACTTCCAGCGGACCATTGTTGGTAGCTGCAAGAATCAATGGATGAGCTGATTTATTATGATAAATCAAAGAAAGTGCTCTTCCCGCCTTACTAATCTGAAAACCACTTTTAGTAGTAGGAATTGCCTTGAAACTACCATCACCATTGCCTACTAGTAACAACCCTTGCAGTGCATCGATACTACCATATTCATAATGATTTGAATAGGTACCACCGGTGGTGAGCAAGTCTATATTACCATCTTCGTTAATGTCAAGGGTTAATAAACCATACATTGGAGCAGATTGGGCTTGCACCGGTAAAGGACTAATATCGAAGCTTCCATCTCCTTTATTGACAAACACACATGATTGCAACTCATAAACCTCATTTATGGAAGCATTTGACAGATCCTGCCCATCAAAAAGGGTTTCATAGGTAGCATTTGCGTATTTGGCAAAGCTGTAGAACTCATTATTATAAGCAGGCATATGACTGGTAAAAATATCCCGGTTTACAAAAGGGGCATTGATACCATCGGTATATTTGAATACTAAAGGATCTTGTTGCCCATTTTGATCAAAATCGCCACATACCAACGTCACCGGTTGGTTTTTAGAAGCCTGAAAAGGAGAGTTCAATCCGTGATTACCAGCGATGTAATCCACATCGCCGTCATTGTCAACATCAGCACCGATGATACTGTTCCACCACCCTTCTGAATTAGGAATTTTTTGAGCCTGAAATTTACCGGATTGTTGTACGAACATTGTTATTGGCATCCATTCACCAACTACTGCAAGCTCTAGCTTGTTATCATTATTGTAATCTGTCCATAAAGCCGTAGTCACCCTCCCGATTTTTGATAATTCCGGCGCTATTTCTGCTGTAACATCGGTAAAGGAGTTCCCGTCATTTCGCAACAGGTAGGAAGTGGGAATTTCCGAATAGTTACCAGGAGTAACTCGACTTCCTACAAATAAATCTTGATCTCCGTCACCATCATAATCGGCGGCGGCAACTATAGAAGAACTGGATTGTGGTAATGACAAACTTGACGCTGTGAAATTTGCTCCACCCTGGTTGTTGAGTAGTTGATCGGTCAATGAAGCGTTGTTGGTAAGTTCGTTACTACCATTGGCAATATACAATGCAGGTAGTTCACTGGTACCAGCCTTAAAGAAAACACAGCCCATGTCTTCACTTGTTTCAAGAACTGGGATAGCAGCGGCCTTAAACGACCCATTGGTACTCTGAATAAAAAGTTTGCCAGCAGTCCCATTTGCACCACCAATGTAGAAGTCATCAGTTCCATTACCATCAACATCGCCTACCGCAATACCAGGACCCTCTTGTGAGTATTGTCGAACTAGGAGACGCTGTGATCTGTAATCATTAAATGGTTTTTCACGATGATTATACTGTACCAAATCTGTTCTGGGTGTCAGTAATTTCTTTTCATTTACCTTGTTTTGATTAATGAACGGAGTGCCTTCTCCTTGCTTAAGCTTCAGAGTCTGATTACTAGCGATATTAAACCAGGCTTCCTGAGTTCCCCCTGGCCAGCGCACAGTTAAGGTGTCGATAGTGGATACCTTTCCCAGTCCAAAATGTGCTAATGGTTCAGGACTAGACTGAAATCCTCTTTGGTTACTAATATGGGTGGTTTGCTGCTGTCCTTGATAGTACAAGATGATCACGGCACCGATACCAAAGGTATTTTTTCCCTTGGCACTGAGCATAAGCCTTAGAAAATTGGTGTTATGCTGCTCAACTGACAGGTTTTTATAGAGGTAAGGACCTTGATTAATGTTATTGACAATTAAATCCAGATCTCCATCGGCATCAAGATCTGCATAAGTGGCCCCACGGGTATGTACTTTTTGACCCAGTCCCCAAACCTGACTTTTATCTGAAAACTGATACCCATTTTGGTTTTTAAAAATATAATTGTTGGTACTTACTGAAGGTGCCTTACCTGGGTTGACTTTAGATTTTGCCTGTGGATCTGCCATTTTCGTGTAATCTTTACCAAAATTGTTTTTCACAAAATCCATATTTGTCATATCCCTGAGAATACCATTGGCCACAAACAAATCTTTAAGGCCGTCATTATCAGCATCAAAGAAAAATGAAGACCAACTCCATTCTGTGGCAAAAACACCGGCCATAAGACCTATGTCTCTAAAGGATGTACCTCCTTGATTGATTTGCAACATATTGCGAGCATATTGGGGATTGCCCTGCTCTTCTAACTTATTGTAGATCTCAATGGAAAAAGGCACCAGATTTACCTTTTGCCTTTTTGAACCTGATGGCATCATTTCCCCCACAAATAAGTCTATCCACCCATCGTTATTGATATCGGCAAAATCAGATCCCATGGCAGACATAGGTGTTTTAGTGAAATACTCATTCAAGCTTTTGGTAAATGTTTTATCACCGTTGTTGATATAAAAGAAATCGGGACCAAAAAAGTCATTGGCTACATATACATCGGAGAATCCATCGTTATTTACATCTCCTACCGCCACACTTAGTCCAACACTTCTCAGGTTGGGTAATCCTGATTTCTTAGATACGTCTACAAACTTATCCCCTCGGTTTTCCAGAAACAGATCGTTAAGCCATTTGCTACGGGGAGGAGCTTCGTAATAGGAAAAGTTGAAGGCAGATCCGGGCTCGCCTGTTTGTATCATGTATACATCGAGGTCACCATCACCGTCGTAATCAAAGAAGTTAGCGGTATGAGACAAACCAATAATATCCAGATCATATTTGCTGGCTTGCTCTTTGAAGGTATTATCCTTTTGGTTGATAAATAACAAATTGGCACCATCACTATTAAACTCCTGTGTCTGGAAATTACCGGTAAGACCGGTTTTTAGAATATAAATATCCAGCCAGCCATCCCCATTGATATCCACCAAATTCACCCCCTGATTATCCGCATTGTTAACATTGGCATCGATGACCCCTGCACTGGCGGTGATATCCTTAAATTTAAAGTTGCCTAGATTTAGGTAAAGTCTGGAGTTACCTCTTCCACCTGAAAAAAACAGATCGGGAAGGCTGTCATTATTGATGTCGCCAACAGCAGTACCGGAGATGTTGGAAAAAAGTCCAGTCAAATCACCTGGATATAATAGTTGCCCTTTGTCATTGAAGGTTACTCCCGATTTACCCGTAGGAACCAGTTCGAAAAGTTTTGGTTCTTTAGGTTGCTGCTTTTCAATAGCTTGTTGATCTGTTTTTTCAGACTCAGCTTGTTCGGTTTGATCTGAAGAGCATCCACCCAGGATTATTAGCGTGAAGATTAAGAATATATTATTCTGAAATTGCATGGTTTTTGTCCTATGTTATTTAAACCATCGATGGTCTATCTTGAGTAAATATTCTCAAACGGTAGTCATTGGAGATAATTTTACCGACTTTTATTAAGAGCAAAGGTAATTCAAGTGTTCATCAATGTAAAAAATGATAATGCTATCACCACCAGCACTGGAACCAAAAAGTTCTGTTTGCTTTTCACGGTTTGTACTGGATTGATATTCAACATCTATGCTCAGCAGTTACCCGACCTTGATGCTGAAAAAATTATCCCATTAGAGAATTTTACAAGCATTTTGGTGCCACCTGAACAAGTCAACGGTCGCACCCTGTTATTTCCAAATTGGCAGATAGGGCATGTTTTTTTGTCGCAAGGGAGATTTGCCTCTGGAATAACCTTCAACTATGATGTGCTGAACAATGTATTGCTGATTTTAGTGGAATTAAATGAGTATTCACTGGATCCCATTGCGGTTGACTCAATTCTGATCTTTAATCGGTCAGAGGTACTGGTCAATCCAATAGTGTTCAATGGCTCCGGTGATAAATTACTACTCCGTATCTATCAAGGACCTCACTTGAGTTTATTAAGCAGTACTTTAGCCAGGATAATGACTGGCAACACCAACACTGCCGCTATCCAAACACTAGAGTATGTCAGCGATAATGAGATTACCATAGATCAGAACCAAATTTATCTTCTGGTTGACCTGTCAACTAAAGAAATCACCGAATTTCAGAGCAGAAAAAAAGATTTAAAGGGTTGGAAAAATGGAGGGGAATTATTGTCCTACATCAAAAGTAATGATCTGGATTTAAAAATTGAAAGCGATTTAATTGAAGTCATCCAGTATTACGAGCAGTTGATCTCTGTCCAGGAATAAGAGATTTAACATCACTTTGGGCTCTTGAAGCGCCTTTTATACCCGGTTTTCTTTCGTCTTTCGCGTTCGTTTTTTTTGGCCTTTATTTCATCGGTAGGATAGCTGATCTTCGAAGGTCCCGCGTTGGCGCACCCCACTAATGCCAGCAACAATAGAATAAAATGCAACCTCTTCATTTTACCCTGATAATTTAACCCGGTGAAATTTGTAATCCCAATATTCACTATTTTTATACCTTAATTTACTTCGATGAAAGCCCTGATTGAACACGCGTTGACCAACATGTCTCTGGAGCCAGAATTGATTAGTGAAATTCTGGATTACGGCAGGCTTAAAAAGGTCCGTGCTGGCCAACTGATAATTGGTCCAGACAGTACCAGTAAAGAAATGCCTTTGGTAATTAGTGGAATTCTGAAGGTGATGAAACAGGATCAGGATGGAAACGAAATATTTTTATACTACCTGGAGGGCGGTGACACCTGTGCCATGTCAATTGCCTGTTGTATAGAAGGAAAATTAAACCGATTCAAAGTATTGGCCGAGGAGGATTCAGAACTTTGGATGATTCCCATGGCCTATGTAGACGGCTGGGTACAGAAATACAACTCGTTTAGAAAATATGTTTTTGATGCCTATCAATCCAGGTTTGATGAGTTGTTGGAGACCATTGAGAGTATTTCATTTATGAACATGGATCAGCGTTTGCTCAAATTCCTTTTGGATAAAAAGCAGGTCACAGGCTCTTATGTTATTCAGATGACTCATCAACAAATAGCCCGTGAATTAAACTCTTCACGAGTGGTAGTATCCCGATTATTGAAGCAACTGGAGAGGCAACAAAAGATCCAGCAGTATCGCAATAGAATAGAAATATTGTAATGGATCTGCACCTATTGATATTTGTCATATCCATGTGTAACTAAAGTAACACACTGAAACTTCCCTATCCCTTTACTTTATGGTACACAATCAGAACTAGAAATCATACCAAAATGAAAACAGAACAGATATACACCGGATGTTTGGCAGAAGCAGCCTACTATATTGAGTCCAATGGTGAAGCAGCCATTATCGATCCCTTAAGAGAAGTTCAACCTTACATTGAAAAAACACAGGAAGATGGTGCTACCATAAAATATGTATTAGAAACGCATTTTCATGCAGATTTTGTGTCGGGCCACATCGACCTGGCCAAAAAGACTGGTGCTAAAATCGTATATGGCCCTACTGCAGTTCCAAATTTTGATGCCTTAATTGCCTCCGATGGTCAAGAGCTAATCTTAGGCAAAATCACTATAAAGGTTTTGCACACTCCTGGTCACACCATGGAATCAACTACTTTTTTGCTTTTGGATGAACAGAAGAAACCGGTGGCTGCTTTCACCGGCGATACCTTGTTTATCGGTGATGTTGGCCGGCCCGATTTGGCGGTAAAAACCGACTTAAGTAGAGAAGATCTTGCAGGTCACCTGTTTGATTCACTGAGAAATAAAATAATGCCCCTACCTGATGAGGTATTGATTTATCCCGGACATGGTGCCGGATCGGCCTGTGGAAAGCACATGAGTGATGAAACCTTTGATACTCTGGGTAATCAAAAAAGATACAACTATGCGCTTAGACAGGATATGAGTAAAGAGGAATTCATCAAGGAGGTTACAGCAGGACTGGTGGATCCTCCTCAGTATTTCCCAAAAAACGCAGTGCTCAACAAAATGGGATATGAGGGGATTGATGAGGTACTGCGTAAGGGATTGGTGGATCTGGATGCCAAACAGTTTATGGATGTGGTGGAGCGCAATGAAGCTTTAATACTGGATACTCGAAGTAAAGAAGAATTTGTTAAAGCTTTTATTCCTGGATCAATTTGGATCGGTATTGAAGACAATTTTGCCCCTTGGGTGGGCGCCTTGATCGTGGACCTTAACCACCCTATAGTTTTCCTAGCTGATGAAGGTACCGAGGAGGAAGTG
>JANQPK010000420.1 GCA_028289505.1 Cyclobacteriaceae bacterium | reverse complement strand
GTTATAGGCGGCTAATTTAGCTTTGCGCTCCTCGTGAGTCCAGTTTTGGGCAAATTGCGGATATCGAATGGTATAATACTTATAGTCGTGCTTAATGATAGCCCTGGCAAAACCCAATTCAAAAAACAAAGCCCTATCCTGGCTGAAAGGATCGCCATCCAGTAAGGGCTTAAAACTCTTGCCATCGAATTGGTCATCTTCCACTTTACCTCCGGCAATCTCCAGAATGGTAGGGGCAAAATCTATATTCTGAACTTTTGCTTCAGTTCTATTTCCAACCGCAAATCCTCCTTTGCGCCATACAATACTGGGGCTTTTTACCCCACCCTGGTATAAGGTACCTTTTGCTCTTTGACCATGATCATTAAAAAAGAAAATGATGGTATTGTCTAGCTGCTGGTGTTCTTCCAGTTTAGCCATCAACGCACCCAGAGCATCGTCCAACCATAATATGTTTTCTTTGTCCTCCCCCTCCAGGCCAGCCTGGTTGAGCCTTTCCGGAAGAGTATGTCTCTCCGGCAGCACATCAGGCGCTTCTTCCAAATAACCATTCGCAGTAATCAGTGGATCGGCTTGCCAAGACCGCTCCGGTTCATAGGGCTGGTGTGGTAAGGTGGTGGCAAAATACAGGAAAAAAGGGTGCTGATGATGTTGTTCAATAAAATCAACTCCAGCTTCTGCAATCCAATCCATATTCTGTACCGCAAGCTCTCCTAGCCCGATAAAGTTTGGATTGTCGTGATAGATACTGCCGGCGTAGTCAAAACCATTGTTTTGTATAGCCTCTACCGTTTGCTGGTAGTTCTGTTCAACCCTCTGCTTGATATCAGGAGCTTTTGGATCTGCCCAATAATCCGGAAATCGGTAAAGACCGTTAACTTCTATTACGTGGGATTTGCCTACCATACCGGTGGTATACCCCAATTCCCTCAAATAATGCGGCAATGCCTTATCCTGTTGGTTGATAAAGGTATTCCATTTAATAACCGTTTGCCCCTCCATCTCATCTGTAGTTTCCAGGAAGCGTTTGTTGGTGGCCCGACTGGCATATCGTCCGGTTAAACAATTGTACCGGCTAGGGGTGCAGACTGGAGACACTGCGTATTGATTGGTGAATAATATCCCCTCGTGCGCCAGTCTGTCTAAGTTTGGAGTCAGGTTTTTCCCTGCACCTTCAGGTAGACAATTAAACATCTCGGGATACATATCATCGGCGATGAAAAAGATAATATTAGGTGGTTCAGGCTTGCTATGGTCAGGGTTTTCAGTTGGAGCACAACTTACCATCAAAGCAACCCAAATCACCCATAGAGAAAGCTTTGCCTTATAGGTAGTATTCATGGTATCCTTAATTGGATTTTTGAAAAGCTCTAATCTGATAAGTGAAAGTCAGCATGAAGTATTGCTGCAATACCTGGGTTTGAATTTCCTCTACAAACCCTGGGTTGATATTTTGAGTAAAGCTTTGATTTTGTCCTAGCAGGTCAAATACCGATACCTCTAATTCTCCCAGGTCATTTTTCAAAAACTTCTTAGCTAAGCTCATATTCCATAGGATATAATTGGTGTTAAACGCTTCACTGAATCCATTGTATTTCTCGAAATAAGTATCGTTCCGGAAAACGAACCCCTTGCCAAAAATCCAGTTTAATTTCGCTCCTGTGGTTTGGGTAAGGTAGCTGCTATTGGTGTTGGACTGTATGGAGTTTATCACCTTGTTTCCACTCACATTATAATAGACGTTGAAATCCACTTTTTCACTTATGTTGCTCACCAGAGAAATTCTAACTCCGGCGGTATAGGCATCGGCAATATTGAGCATATCATTGGTCATACCAGGTAGTCTCTGGTAACGAAGGTCCAAAGTAGTGTTTAGGTTAGACTTTAACTTGGAAATGGCCGCACTGTAGGTGGTGGTATTGGATATATTCCAGTACCCATCGAGGTTTATTGGCTGCGCAATTTGAGTTCCTTTTTGAATAAAAACCCCACCGGCAAGTACGGTGTCCTGGGTGGCAAACCGGGTGGAATTGGTCATAAAGTTTGCAGTGGCTTGGATTCTGGTAAAATTTGATAAGGATCGGTTTTTGTCAGTATTGGGTTTGGTATACCGTGCTATCAAGGAATGTGTATAGCTCTGGTTAAGCTCGGGGTTTCCAATTGAGATAAACAGTGGATTAGAGTTATCCAGTACGTTTTGCAACTGATTGATGGAAGGCTCATTGGTATTGGTGGCGTACCTAATAAACATATTGGCTTCCCCTTTAAAGTCAATCCTTCCCATTGCGCTAGGCAAAATGTTATGGAAACCCGAATTGAAGGATCCCTGCTCCGGGAAAGTGTGCTGATTGTTCAAGGTAGCATGTTGATAGGCTAAACTAAATCGAAAAAATCTACCCATGTTTCTGTTGGTGAAAGCCACATCGGCAACGTGCGTGGAATAATCACTTTCAAAGTGATTGGAAAGTATATTTGAAAAGGTGCTCTCCTCCGTCTCCGGGTCCACCAAGTAGGTGTCTTTTTTAGAGTCGCGCTTAATGATATTATAATCGTAACTAGCGCTGAGCTGACCCGTGAGCCCTATCGGCTCGGTATAAGTAATTCTGGGGCTAATACTAGCGCTGGTCTCATCGGTTAAGTACTGAATTAACGAATCAAGTACCAATCCCTGATAGACGTTCGATTGGTCCAGGGTGCTACTTTGCTGGTCGATCTGGAAAGAAATGCTGCGGCCCGTTTTTTTTAACTTACGCTGGAGGGTTAGCCGGTTTGACAGGTTGTAAGCTTTGGTATTTCCCACAAAATCATTTACCGTTTGATTGATGATATTTTCATTTTCATCCCTGGTAATACCAATGGTGTTTTCCAGTCCTTCATTTTCTTGATAGCTGAAACTGGGGATATAGATCAGGCGTGTTATATCATTTATCTGGTAGTCTAAACGGGCATTTAAGCGGTGATTGGTATTGTCACTACCGGACAACTGGGTTTGTTCATAGAATTGAGTGCTATCTCCCAGGAATGTTTCACGGCTGCTCTCCGTATTATTGTCATTTTTAGATTTATTAAAAAAATAGCTTCCTTCGAAGGTGGCCTTTTTACCCCAGTTATTGGTGAAATTAGTCCCTAATGAATGCGTCTGAGTAATGCCCTCCTGAGTACCAATCATGAGATTATTATTGCCGCCTCGACGAAATCCACTACGCCTGCCACCGCCAAGTCCAGCCAAATCCTCACTGCTGAAATTCTGCTGATTGATATTATTAGACATACCTAGCAGGGTCAATCTTTTATCACCATTAAAGGAATTTAAAGTGAGTCCTGCCTTGTAACGATCATCAGTGCCCAACCCTCCATAGACATTACCAAACTTTCCATTCTTTTTCCCATCCTTGGTAACCACATTCATAGTTTTGACCGTGTTACCGTCATCAAACCCTGTGAATTGGGATTGCTCGCTTTGTTGGTCAAATACTTCCACCTTTTGCACCACTTCGGCTGGTATGCTGTTGAGTGATAGTAGAGGATCTTGTCCAAAAAATCTTTTACCGTCCAGCAGCACCTGTTCTACGGTTTCTCCGTTAGCACTTACCCCGGAGCCATCCACGATAATTCCTGGCATTTTACTAACCAAGTCAGTAGAACTGGCATCCGGGTTAACTTTAAAGGCATCTGCATTATACACGGTGGTATCCCCCTTGGTTTCTACAGGAACCAATTCCCCCTCTATCTCTACTGCCTGCATCATAATTGAATCCGGTTGTAAGCTTACAACACCCAAATCAACATCAACACCAGTAAGTCGAATCAGTCGGCTGTATTTTTTAAATCCCAAACTTTGTATTTGGACCTTGTAGAATGCCCGTTCTACCTGTTGGATCATGAATGCACCCTCTGCATCGGTGATGGCAAACTTGGAACGGCTACTATCTTTGACATTCTGAAAAAGTACGGTGGCTCCAACCACAGCTGATTTATTACTGCTATCGAATACCTTACCAGAAACATCCGATGATTCTACCTGCGCCAGGCACCAATGATTCAGCATTAAAGAAGTGATGATTAAAGCAAATCTCATTTAGCTACCTGGAGGCGATTGATTCTCAGCAGATCTTCGTCGATTTTGTCGGTTTTTCCGATTGGTTTCCATTTGATCAGTGTACAATTTGAACTGATCTTGATTCAATATATCGAACATCAATTGGTCCTTTTCCTCTTGCAGTGCCATGATTTTAGGCCTGAAACTTTGCCAATCTCGAGTCTTTCTGATCTCATCACGCAACTCCGTAAAGGTCTGCAGGTATTCTTCATAAACCCCATCAATCAACATGATCTGATCATCAGATAGATCAGTGATGGTTTTGTAGAGGTTTTCTTTCTCTCTGGCTACCATTTCAGCAGGATCGAATCCCTGAGCAAAAACATTGTTGAAGCAGAGAACAGGAATTAGTAATAAGAAGGCTACATTTTTCATAAGCTTGGGTTTTAATTACTGTTTAGATGATCACCATGGAAAAAACTTGCGCTCCCAAGATATCATTCAATATAGACCGGGACTTTGAAGGAATCTTGAACCCTAAGCTGGTATGTATTTAAGAATCGGTAATTACAATTCGATCACTTCATCTAAGGAGGCTACCGAATCTAAAATGTAATCGGGCTTTGCTTGTTGTAGCTGGTCTCGATTCTGTGCACCAGAAAGAACCCCAATGGTTATGCCGCAATTGGCATTTATTCCCTCTTCTATGTCAATAGCAGAATCTCCAATCTTTAGCACATCACTTGGATCATTAATATCAAAGTGTTGCATGGCTTTAATGATCATATCTGGTTGCGGTCTGCCGTTTACCACATCATCTGCGGTGATCAATGCATCAAAATGTACCCCTTGCTGCCACTTAAGTTTTGTGATCAAAGTAGTGGCGATATCCTGAGTGTAGCCTGTGTTCAGTACCACCAAAACCCCTTGCTGTCTTAGCTTTGCAAATATTTCCAATGTACCCGCAACTGGTTTTACTGGGAGTTGTCGATAGGCTTCTGTGAGGGATGATTTAAAGGTATGGTGCACTTCCAGAGCATCAATAGCATTTTCAAGATGTAAATGCTTTAGTACGTCCTCAATGGCCTTAAGTTTCTCTTTCCCAGCCCCAATTTCCAGCACCAAATCTAGATTGACTTTCTCCACACCATGTGCAATCAACGATTGACAAACAGTCTTATAAACCACATTATCTTCATCCACGGTGGTTCCGGCCATATCAAAAACAGCTAGTTTAATTTTCTTCATGCTAGTTAGTTTAACAGGTTTTTCAGGTTTTCTCTGGCGAATCCGGCACTGGCTGTCATGCCTTTACCTCCAATACCGGTGACGATATTTACATGATCACTAGGCCTTAGCTGAAAGATATCGCTATTAATGCACTGGGAATACCGGCCTTGCCATCTCCGCTGTATCCGGTAATTTGGCAAGTCAAATATTTCCTTGGCAGAGTTCAAGATTAAATCATCAATGTCCATATTCAAATCGAATCCCAGTTTGTCTTCTTGCGACACCGGAGCATATTCATGAGAGTCACCAATGATTACTGAGCCATCTGATGATTGCTTAAATAATATGTGCACGCCATATTTTTTCTCCAGTGAATCCGAATTTTCCGCAGCTTTGACAGATGGGTATGATGGACATTCTTGAAATGCCTCGTATCTCCTGATGGAACTACCAGTCAGTATAGATCCGCTTAAAGTGTAATTCTTTTGAGGGGCGGTAGCCATCATCTGCAGCTTAACCACTTGTAAACCGCTATTCTGATAATGATCCCTAAACAGTGTGCGAAAATCGCTACCGTTACAGACCACTACCGAAGTTGCCTTGAACTCACACCTCCCTTCTGAGTATAGCAGTACTTCTCCATTGGATTCGGCTATATTGGTTACGGCTATATTGTTGTGATAATCTAATTGCAGTTCTTCTACCATAAATTGGTGCAACCTATGGATCATCACACTTGGGTCAATATTCAGTTCCTGAGGAAACCATAATCCCCCTCGACAATATTTACTGTTTAAGCCAGGAAACTTTGAAATACAGTTGCTCTTGGTAAGTAAATGTGATTGGTAATCATTGGATTGGTTGATTTCATTGAGTTCTTCCAATAAAGCCAACTCAGCCTGGTTGGAAGCTAAATAGACTGTACCCTGTTGGCGAACACTTATATCGAATTGCTTTTGGATGGAGGCATATATCTCAAGGCTTTCTCTTCCGTATCGCTGCCACTTTGTATTCATCCCTGAAGGTACCACCTGTCCGAAATTTCGCACTGTGGCATCTATAGGGCGATGATTCTTCTCAATTAAGGCCACCCTCAGTTTTTGATTTAGTGCGTGGTAAGCATGAAATGTACCCAAGACTCCGCCACCTACTACGATCAAATCATATTTGGTATCTTTCATTTGCCTAAAGCTAACAAGTTTTGAATAGACCGCTCTTCAGGTTACCCAATTGCTGATTTAAAACTTCCATTGTAAAATCGACTAGATCACTGCCCTTTCTGGTTGCTGGTCCACTCGGTTCCGGCACAAATTGTCAATCTCGATATTTTTCGATCTATTCGACAAAAATGCTACTTTGTCTCGGTATGTCATATGATTCTGCCTTTATTAAATCTTCAAGTTTTTGCAAATTTTGATCTATCTTGATGCAATTGATCTCTAAACACATCACTTACTGATGAAGGCAGACGCGGCGATAGCTACCGGTAGTGGAAGTTTTGTGCTGGACCGAATTGAGATTGGAGAACCCCAGGCAGATGAGGTATTGGTGCAGATCAAGGCAGCCAGCCTATGCCATACCGATTACGATTCTATGAGCTGGGGTAAACCAATTATCATGGGCCACGAGGGCTCTGGCTTAGTGACGGAAGTAGGAAGTGACGTGGAGCACCTCAAACCAGGGGACCAGGTAATTCTAAATTGGGCAACACCCTGTATGCAGTGTTTCCAATGCCTGCAAGGCAACCAGCACATCTGTGAAAGTAATTCGCCAGTGGTTGCCGGCAGTAATGGTTATACGCCAGGCCATGCACATTTGGAAGGGAGTAAATGGCAAGGGAAACCCATTGAACGCTCTTTTAACCTGGGCACTCTTTCGGAGTACAGTTTGGTCAAATCTTCAGCCTGTGTCAAATTGTCAAAGGCCATACCCTTCCCATCAGCTAGCGTGATCAGCTGCGGGGTAATGACCGGTTTCGGGTCGGTGGTACACGCTGCAAAATTAAAAGCCGGAAGTAGTGCTGTAGTATTAGGAACCGGTGGCGTTGGTCTCAATGTAATTCAAGCTGCCAGAATCGCCGGTGCCGATGCGATTATTGCGGTGGATGTCAATGCCCATAGGCTGGAACTGGCCAAACAGTTCGGAGCCACTCATACCATACTCGCTAATAAAGAGGACCGTGGGCTATTGGGTGCTGCACAAGAAGTAAAGAAATTAACTCAAGGCCGCGGAGCAGATTACGCATTTGAGTGTACTGCGATTCCAGATTTAGGTGCGGCACCTCTAGCCATGATCAGAAACGCGGGGACCGCAGTACAGGTAAGTGGTATTGAACAGGAAATTACCATCGACATGCGGTTGTTTGAGTGGGACAAGCTATATATCAATCCATTGTATGGCCAATGCCGTCCACAGGAAGACTTTCCGGAATTGGTAAACCTTTATCAACGAGGACAATTAATGCTGGATCAGTTGATCACCAAAACCTATT
Organism: Cyclobacteriaceae bacterium; assembly: GCA_028289505.1. Lineage (GTDB taxonomy): Bacteria > Bacteroidota > Bacteroidia > Cytophagales > Cyclobacteriaceae > SZUA-3. The sequence continues at coordinate 8,038 of JANQPK010000420.1, read as the reverse complement.
CATTGGATCAACTACAAGCGGGTTTTGAGGATATGCTGTCCGGTAAAAATGCAAAAGGTGTAATCGTCTTCTAATTCAAAAAAGCATATGACAAAGCTTGATTTCAGAACCACTGAGATATCCCAGCTAAAATTTGAATCTAATCACCTGCGGTTTATCACCATTAAAACACCCCACCTGAAAGGGAGAGGAGATATTTGTGTTTTTGTTCCCCCTGTTGACCAACTGAACCATGCTCCGTTGGTAATACTGCTCCACGGTGTCTATGGAAGTGCCTGGTCCTGGTCACAACAAGGTGGAGTTCATCTTACTGCTTTGGAAATGATCCAAATGCAAAGTATCAAACCTATGGTAATTGCCATGCCTTCCGATGGATTGTGGGGGGATGGATCAGCTTACCTGCCTCACAACGGCTATAACTTCGAAAAATGGATTGTAGAAGATGTACCAGCAGTTGTCATACAAAACATTGAAGCGGTTTCGGTCCAATCCAAACTATTCATCGGGGGATTATCTATGGGAGGGTTTGGTGCCTTACATTTAGGTGTAAGTCACCCTATTTTTTCCGGCATTTCTGCCCATTCCGCCATCACTGATATTTCACAGATGTCCTCATTCGTGGAAGAAGATCTGGAAAACTATCGTCAGGATTCAGCTTACCGGGTGTCGGTGTGGGAAACTATAAAACGGAACAAAGCACAAGTGCCTCCATTGAGACTGGACTGTGGTATCGATGATCCGCTATTGCCTCACAACCAATTACTGCATCAGCAGTTATACGATGCCAAAATTCCTCATATCTATCAAGAGTTTGAAGGAGCACATGATTGGCAGTATTGGCAGCATAAAGTAAAGGATAGTCTGATATTTTTTGATCAAATCAATAGCGCACGGCTATAAAAATTTATCAGGATATTTTACTTTATTGCATAAAACCCAGTCAAACCATGGAAATGGATTTATCAGAACATCACCAACCAGTATCCTCGCTTTTTGAAGAACCTAAAACCGCCGAGGAATGGGAACAATATGAGCTTACCGATGAACAAGTTGCTTACTACCATGAATACGGGCATTTATCAAATATCAAAATGCTGGAACCTTGGCAGGTGGACCAGCTGAACAGCGAATTGGAGGCACTGACTGATCCTAAGCATCCTGGTCACCATCTGTTTTACGAGTTTCATTCCAACGAATCAACCGATCCGGATACTACCCTATTTCATTCTCTGGGGCATTGGCGTATTACCAATGGGTTTCACGATGTATTATGGAACCCCCGGTTCCGTATGGCTGCTAGCCAGTTATTGGGAAATAAGTCAGTACGCTTTTGGCATGACCAGTTGTTTTGTAAACCAGCTAAACATGGTGGTGTGGTGGCCTGGCACCAGGATTACTCCTACTGGACTCGTACGGAGGCTATGCAACATCTTACTTGCTGGGTAGCCTTAGACGATGCTGATGAGGATAATGGCTGCCTGCACTACGTACCCAAGAGCCATCTTTGGGGGCTTTTGGATAAACCCGATCTAGCTGGCGATATGGAAGGTTTGATGGATTTTTTAAGCGAAGAGCAAAAGGCAGAATTCATACCGGTAGCTATCCCGGTTAAAAAAGGATACTGCTCCTTCCACCACCCTTTAATGGTACATGGATCTTATGAGAATAGGTCAGAGCGTTCACGCAGGGCTTTTGTACTTAATGTTTTTGCTGACGGCACCTATTCGGCTACCGATGACGAATTACTGAAAGGAGTACCTGTTATTCCTAAAGGACATAAAATGGAGGGTCAATTTTTTCCACTGTTATACCAGGCCGACTAAACTTAAGCAATCTATGAAAGCAGCATTCTATCAGGGTAATCATCGCTTTAATATTGGTGAAGGTACCGCATTAGCTCCAGGTGAGGGAGAAGTCAGGTTAGAGGTGGGGTTTTGCGGGGTTTGTGGCACAGATATTCATATTTATCATGGCGTGATGGACCAGCGGGTCAAGCCACCTCAAATCGTGGGACACGAAGCTTCGGCGGTAGTAGCTGAACTGGGTATGGGCGTAAGCAATGTGAAGGTTGGGGACCGGGTGGCAGTGCGGCCTTTAAAGTTTGGTGCAGAACACCCCATAGACAAAGGTTACCATCATGTTAGTAAAAACGTAAAAATCATCGGGGTCGACGCTCCAGGTGCCTTCCAAAATAGCTGGACGGTGCCTGCATATACTTTGCACAAGCTACCAGATCATCTATCTCTTCAACACGGGGCTTTTATCGAACCTTTGGCAGTAGCCTGCCACGATGTGAAAATTGGCCGGGTACAAGCAGGGGAAAACTGTTTGGTAATAGGTGGAGGACCCATTGGAACCCTAATTGCATTTGTGTTAAAGGAGAAGGGTGCTCGGGTGATTGTTTCTGAAATAAATCCCACCCGACACCATATGTTGTCCAGCTTAGGCTTTGAAGTTATAGACCCTGTTAATCAGGACCTGGTAAGCGCAGTAAGTGATTTGACCGACCAGGCTATGGCGGATTGTGTGTTTGAGGTTTCAGGTGCCAAAGCTGCGGTAGATGTGATGACTGAGGTAGTGAATGTACGAGGGAGAATTGTTATGGTGGCCATTCACGGTGGACCAAAAAAGCCGGTGGACTTGTTTAAATTCTTTTGGTCGGAGATCGAATTGCTGGGAGCAAGACTGTATCAGGAAGATGATTATGATGAAGCGATCAGTATTGCAGCCAGTGGAAGCATACCGTTCGATAAGCTAATCACTAAGATCAGTGCCCTGGATCAGATCCAGGGGGTTTTTGAGCTAATTGACGAGAATCCAGCCGGCATGAAGTATCTTATTGATTGCCAGACATGAGTAGAATAAGGAATAAGGAATAAGGAATAAGAAACTAGAAGTAAGGTTTGGGGATATTAGACAGATTTAGATTAGATGGCAAGGTGGCGCTGGTTACCGGTTGTAAGCGTGGTATCGGTAAAGGCATGGCAATTGCCTTGGCAGAGGCAGGGGCTGACATCATTGGGGTAAGTGCCACCCTGGAGCAATCCGGCAGTGAAGTCGAAAAACTGGCTCAGCAAACTGGAAGGAAATTCTCAGCCTATAGCTGTGATTTTGGTGATCGCAAGGCACTCTATGGCTTTATTAATGCGGTCAAATCAAATCATGAACAGGTAGATATACTGGTAAACAATGCCGGTACCATTATGCGAGCTCCGGCAGCTGATCACCCTGATGATTATTGGGATCAGGTGATAGCAGTAAATCAGTCAGCACAATTCATTCTTACCCGGGAATTTGGAAAAGAGATGATCGCAAGAGGTTCTGGTAAGGTAATTTTTACCGCTTCCCTGCTGACTTTCCAGGGCGGTATTACCGTACCAGGCTACGCGGCCAGTAAGGGAGCGGTTTGCCAGTTGACCATGGCCTTTGCCAATGAATGGGCGAGCCAGGGTGTCAATGTAAACGCCATCGCTCCGGGCTATATTAATACAGACAATACTGAAGCACTTAGAAATGATCCCGAGCGTTCCGAATCCATATTATCCAGGATTCCTGCTGGTCGATGGGGCACCCCAGAGGATTTTGGTGGTCCTGTGGTGTTCCTGGCATCATCAGCATCAGATTACGTACATGGGGCTATTATTCTGGTTGATGGAGGCTGGATGGGACGATGAAAAATACAAATAATACTCCGGTTGTTGCCAAGCAGGTTCTCATTCCTTTTATATTGATTACTTCCCTTTTCGCCTTATGGGGATTTGCCAATGATATTACCAATCCCATGGTATCTGCTTTCAAAAAGGTGTTAGAGTTGAACAACACCCAAGCTTCCTGGGTGCAGATGGCTTTTTATGGGGGCTATTTTACCATGGCTTTTCCGGCTGCCATGTTTATTAAGAAATACAGTTATAAAAAGGGAGTAATCGTAGGGCTGCTACTCTACGCGGTGGGGGCATTGTTGTTCTATCCTGCAGCCGCCTACCAGGCTTTCGGGTTCTTTCTGGCTGCCTTGTATATCCTGACATTTGGTCTGGCTTTTTTGGAAACCACCGCCAATCCGTTCATCCTGGCTATGGGCGATCCACGAACCGCTACCAGGAGATTGAATCTGGCGCAGGCATTTAATCCTATTGGAGCCCTTTCGGGGCTTTTTGTGGCGCAAACATTTATTCTGGGTTCTTTACAATCAGATGATCTTGATGCCCAGGGCAATCCAATTTATGATACCCTGAATGAATCGGCAAAAGCAGCCATCCGTACCAGTGACCTACTGGTGATCCGGGATCCCTATGTGTTTCTTGGTCTATTCATTTTGGTAATGATGGTATTAATTGCTCTGGTTAAGATGCCAGAAACTAAAGAGCGTAACCATCATTCAATAGCTGAATCCCTGACTAGACTGTTTGATAACAACCAGTTTAAAGGTGGAGTTCTGGCACAGATGTTCTATGTAGGTGCTCAAATTATGTGTTGGACTTACATCTATCAATATGCCGAAACCCTGGGGATTGACAATCAAACCGCGGTTAGCTATGCCTATTTGGCCTTGATCCTGTTTCTGATCGGACGCTGGGTGGGAACCTACATGTTGAAATTCATCGACTCCGGCAAACTCCTGATGTATTTTGCAGTTGGAGCTATCTGCTTTACGCTGGGTACTATCTTCATCCAGGGGTATTGGGGACTGTATTCTTTGGTATGCATTTCATTGTGCATGTCAGTGATGTTTCCCACTATTTATGGCATTGCCTTGACTGATGTTGGAGATGACGCCAAGTACGGGGCTGCATTCCTAGTAATGGCTATTGTTGGAGGTGCCATCATGCCCGTATTACAAGGGGCCATTCTGGATATTGGGGGATCTGGCTATACCGATGTTCAGATACTAGGAGTTCCCGAGGTAAACTTCTCCTTCATCCTTCCCCTTATTTGTTTTGTAGTAGTAGCCATATATGGACGACAAACACACCGATCAGCCGATATCATCTAACTATCCTTATACTGATCGATTACCTGCTGAATATGTGGATAGCGCTCATCGGTTTCATTGAGATCCTCCCTAGTTTCCCACAACCTTTCTTTTAGATTTTCGATAGTCTCCGCGTAATCAGGATTATGGTATTGGTTGGTCATTTCCTTGGGATCCTGTTTTAAGTCATAAAACTCCCAGGCCACCGGAGTGTGTCTGGCATAGTCGTTGCCCCAGCTTTCTCGGTTCCATTTCGCCTGGGGATCATCGGTATCCACCCAATAACGGCCGTAGAAGAAGATCAATTTATAATCTTTGGTTCGGATTCCGAAGTGGGCAGGATTGGCATGACGATGGGCCATGTGCATCCAATACCGGTAATAGGTCTCCTGAGGCCAGTGCTCAGGCTCTATTCCAGATTCCAGGATTTCTTTAAAACTCCTTCCCTGCATGTATTCAGGGACAGCACCCCCGGCTAAGGCTATCATGGTGGGGGCAAAATCGGTGTTATTGATGATGGCACTGGTACGAGTACCGGACTTAATGCTTTCAGGATAACGAACAAAAAAGGGCATACGCATTGATTCTTCATACATCCATCGCTTATCAATATAATCATGCTCTCCTAGCATAAAACCCTGATCTCCAGTATATATAATCACCGTGTTGTCAAGTAGATTTTTGCTTTTTAAATAATCTAGCAGTCTTTTAATATTATCATCCACTCCTTTGACGCATCGCAAATATCGTTTTAGGTATTCCTGATACACTATACTGGTGTTTACTTTTTCTTCAGGGGTATTTATGAAAGGTTTTAGTTCATCTTCTGCTACTTCCTGAGCATTTCGATAAGCCCGGTAAACCGTACTATCCATATACAAATTCATGGCTTGATTGCGTACTAAATTCCGCCTGGAAACAGAAGAACCTATGATACGCGTCAATGAATCATTTATTCCCCTGGTTGCCACCGAGCCATTTGTTTTATTGTCATACAGGCTTTCTGGTTCTGGTATAATTACCTCTTCCAGGTAATCGTGGTATCTTGGGGCATGCTCAAAGTCATCGTGAGGTGCCTTATAGTGTTGCATCAGAAAAAATGGCTGGTTTGGATCTCTTTTGTTTTCGAACCAGTCCAGGGTAATATCGGTAATGACGTCTGAGGAGTGTCCTTGGGTTTCCACCGTATTTTCTGGCCATGGCTTCTCTCCCTGCACTCTGAACTCCGGATCGAAGTATTTCCCTTGTCCCGGTAAAACCTGGTAATAGTCAAATGCAGGTTCGTGTCTCAAATGCCATTTTCCGACAATGGCAGTTTGGTACCCTAACTTTTTCATTTCCTGGGGCAAATACTGCTGATCCATAGACAGCTTACCTTCAAGATCTATCACGCCATTGGTCTGAGAATGTTGCCCGGTTATGATGGCAGCTCGACTGGGCACGCATATTGAATTGGTGACAAAACAGTTATCAAAGATCATACCCTCCTGAGCAAGCTGATCTAAGGTGGGTGTAGGATTTAAGGAAGCCAACCTGCTGCCATAGATACCAAAAGCCTGGGTAGTATGATCATCGGACATAATAAAGATTATATTCGGCGGTATGGGCTCTTTGGTGGTGTTGGAATTACAAGCCATAAAGCTAATGAAGGTGGGTATAACCAGTTTTATTACCCATGAGGAGTGAATTGTTAGATGCATTACTGCTTTTTTATTACATGATAGTATCCCGGAATCTCCTGGCTATCCTTAGTCACAAAATGGCTACTGAATTGATATTCACCCACAACAAGTTCACCTTCCCAGGAAGCAAACGGCTGATCTGGCTTAACCTGCATATGATACACTTTATCACCAAGGCTGAAGGCTGCTTCGGTGATGTTTTTCACCGCTCTCCCGGCAGGTAACCCGTTCCAATGCGCCATTGGTTCTATTGCTTCCACCTGTGCATTGATAGGGAGTCCGGATTCAGGAGGATAGCGGCTCATACTTATTTGGTAGACTCCCTCTTCTACCACCTCAACACTGTAATATCCCTTCGGGCTTAATTCAGCTTTGCGGATCATGGTTTGATTCCAAGGAAGGCCTTCGGTAGTATGCAGGTCATGTATGGTAATAGTAACCGGAGCACCGGAAGGATCACTAAATGGTATCTGGGCATATTGCATATCTGTTAAGATACTTTCCCACCAATCATCATAGAATTGATTCATTGCCTTCACTCGCTCGGGATATTCGGTTGATAGGTCCATAGCCTGGCTTGGATCAGATTTGATATGGTATAACTCCTTTCCGTCAATCAGTCGCCACTCAGATGACATTACACAGCTGTTTCGGCCCTTTTCAGGCCATTGATTGCGCTGGGTATCCACCACCAGCATCCGATCCAAGACGGCAGTTGAGTCTTTGAACAATTTCGCCACACTGGTCCCATCTAAAGTATGATTTGGTCTATAGTTAAACCCGGCCAACTCAGCTAGAGTGGGTAACAAGTCTACATGAGCAACCAACTGATCATTCTTATGGCCATGTAGCAGATTTCCTTGTGGCCACCTAACAAAAAAAGGAACTTTATGCCCACCATCATAGTGACTTCCCTTAGTCCCCCTCAATCTGGCATTGTAGGCATCGGGTCCGGCGGCAGTACCGTTATCCGTGGTAAATATCACAATAGTATTTTCGGTTAATTCTAGTTTGTGCAATTGATCAGTTAGTCTCTTGAAGTTATCATCGATATTGGTGATCATCCCATAAAAACGCTTTAATCGCTCGCTAATGGGGGCTTTCTCATACAGCTGGTAATACTTCTGAGGCACGTTAAAGGGACCATGTGCAGCGTTCAAAGCCAAATACATAAAAAAAGGCTTATCGGATGTCTGTCTCAGAAAATCTATGGCTTGATCAAACCATATATCTGTACAATATCCCCGGAAGAATTCGGGTTCACCCTGCACGAAATAAGTGTCGTCCTGATAGTCATTATTCCAATAGTCAGGAGATTGGCCAACTCCGCCCCCTTTGTGATAAACTGTGGTTTCAAATCCACGATCTTGAGGTCTAAAGGGATAAT
>JANQPK010000411.1 GCA_028289505.1 Cyclobacteriaceae bacterium | reverse complement strand
CAATGTAAGCTTGCTTGCAATTGCGGAGTGTAAGCAAAAAGAGACCAGAGTGGATCCGTTGGATTTGCTGGGACCACCCAAACTGGATCACTGTAAGTAATCCGCTCGCGACCTCAGCCCCCGCTGTAAGCGGGGGGCAAATTTCAAGTGCCAACCGTCAAGCACCAGTTAAGCAAGCTCCAAGGCTTCAAACTCCTATCACAACTCATAGGCACTAGCTATAGGTGTTTTTTTGTTACTATTCTTTAATGAGACGCAATTTCTTGTTATTGGCGATTACCCAAATCGCCTGTAACCATGGATCAAGTTATAAGCCCGATTGCTTCAAAGATCATTATCATTAGGAATGAACAAGTGTTGTTGGATTCGGATTTAGCTGCTCTTTATCAAGTAGAAACCAGAGTATTGAAACAAGCAGTTCGTAGAAATACTGATCGATTTCCTGAAGATTTCATGTTTAAGCTCAGTAGGGAAGAATGGAAATCTCTAAGGTCACAAATTGTGATCTTAGAGAAAGGTCGTGGAAAATACAGCAAATACCCTCCTTATGCATTCACGGAGCAAGGTGTGGCAATGCTTTCTGGCGTACTTAAAAGCCCTAGAGCAGCCGAAGTTAATATTGCCATTATGCGAACATTCGTTTACTTAAGAAAGTGGATGAGTGGTAATAGGTCCTTAGCAAGAAAAGTAGATCGGCTGGAGAAAAAGTACGACGAACAATTCCAGTCCGTGTTCAATGTTATCAAGAAACTTATACAACAAGAGCAAAAGCCAAGAACAAAAATTGGTTTTAAAAAATAGCAAGATTCGGTATATTGATGGTTCCTCAGGGTGGGCTTGATCCACTCTTGTACCCAACCAATTGGTATTTTTATTGCTAGATGGCTCTAATTAAGAAACTCAAGTGGGTTTTATCAGGACTGTTGGTGGTAACTGCCTGCTCTAAATCGAGCGAGTCCATTGAGAAAGATATTCTTTCTACTTTCTCCATTGCCGATGGCTTCAAGCTCGAACTAGTGGCTTTGGAGCCGCTAATCTCTGATCCAGTAGCCATGGAGATCGATGAGCTGGGAGATGTATATGTAGTGGAGATGCATGGCTATCCGTTGAATGTAGAGGGCAGCGGGGTAGTTAAGAAACTGTTCGATGATGATAAGGATGGCCGGTTTGACCGCAGTGAGGTTTTTGCTGACCAACTAATACTTCCTACTGGTATTATGAGATGGAAGCAGGGGATTCTGGTCACAGATCCACCGGATCTACTTTATTTGGAGGATGCAGACGGTGATGGAAGAGCAGACAAACGAGAAAAACTGCTTACCGGTTTTGCGCGCTCTAATCCACAGCACAATTTCAATACGCCCATCTATGGCCTGGATAACTGGGTGTATCTGGCCAATGAGGGTACCTACGAGTCGCAATTTTTTGGGGACGTATTCGGGGATGAAGGGGATGAGATTCAATTCGTTGAACACCCCAATGCCCAGCGATTGCCAAAGAATGCCAATGATCTGAATGTAAAGGTGGATTTACGAAATACTCGATTAGAACTGCTTTCGGGTGATTCCCAATATGGGCACACTTTTAGCGCATGGGGGCATCATTTTGGTAACTTTAACTGGTCGCATATATACCATGAGGTAATGGCTGCACCCTATATTGGTCGCAATCAACACCTGGAGTTGCCCGATGCTATGCGGTATGTACCCGATTATGGCATTGGTTTTGAACTATATCCCATCACCCAGAATCCAGAACATCAGCTGCTCACAGACGTGGGTGCCATCACCTCTGCTTGTGGTATCACCTGGTACCTGGGAGACTTGTTCCCCAAACCTTATCAGGATGTGATGTTTGTGGCCGAACCTACACATAATCTGGTGCATGCGGATATTATGTACCATAAGGGGGCTACTTTTACCTCCCAGAAGCTATTTGAACAACAGGAGTTCCTGGCCTCTACTGATGGATGGTTCAGGCCGGTTAGTTTTTATATTGGTCCCGATGGCTCCATGTATATGCTGGACTTTTATAGAAAGATCATCGAACATCCGGAGTGGATGTCAGAGGAGGTGCTGAACTCCGGGGAACTTTATGAAGGTATGGATCAAGGCAGAATTTACAGGATTGTGCCCAAACACTCACACTCAAACCTGCCTCCCGGCAGGCACACTCAAACCCAATCTCCAGCTCAATCACTAGCCGGGGTATCTAGCAAAGAGCTGATTCAATATTTGGGCCACCCAAATATTTGGTGGCGTCGGCATGCCCAAAGGTTGTTGGTTGATCAGGACGATCCCGATGCGGTTAGCGATTTGATATCCTATATAGAATCTGCTCCGAATTTAGGGGTACTACACGCACACTGGACCCTGGAAGGTTTAGGTCACTTTGATCCCGAACTGATCATGAAGGCTTTGGATCATCAAACTGCTGGGGTTCGTGAAAATGCCATTAGGATAGCAGAAATCAATAGAAATGAATTTCCTGAGCTGGAATCTAAGTTGGTGGCTATGGTGGATGACCCTGATAGCAAGGTGAAATTCCAGATACTCTGTACCTTGGGTTATTTTGATTCTAAGGATGCCGCTGATGCCAGAAGAAAACTCATTTTTAATGATCTGGAGGATCCTTGGGTTCAATTAGCTGGTTTGTCTGCTAGCTCGGTAAATGCACTAGGCCTGTTTAGAGAGGCCATAGGGCGTTTCTCAGATCAGCAGTCTGAGGGAGCAGCGTCATTGTTTCGCAACCTCAGCAAGACCATCGGCAAGAGTGGAAACCTCAAGGAATTCAGCAGGGTGATCAGTTTAATTGCTGAAAAGTCAGGCAAAAGAAATAGTTGGTGGCAATCCCAAACCTTGCTGGGACTATCGGAAACCGTAGATGGTTCTATGGGGGCAATATCTAACCGAAGTGAGACTGTATTAGCTGGCTATTTTAGTGCAACTGCTGATCCGGAATTAAGATCAAGTAGTCTAGCACTACTGCACGCCCTGGGCTCGATCCAAAACAATAGTAAATTGACCGCGATGGCCAAACAGGTGGTGGTCGACCCTAATAAAGATACCGAGTTTAGGGCAGATGCTTTAAAGGTTTTGGCTTGGTCAGACGCTGACCAAAACGCTACCGTATTTCAAAGTATGTTGGACGGATCAGAAAACCCAATATTGCGCCAACAAGCTATTAAATCCATGCAGCTAACCTCAGGATCAGCAGCAGGGGAGTACCTGATTGAGCATTGGAAAACCCTTACTCCGGAGGAGCGGGATCTGGCAGTAAATGTTTTTAACACCAGTCCCCAGAGGCAATTGGAGTTTCTGAATGCGGTAGAAACCAATCAGATTCAGGCATCGACCATAGGTTGGCGTAGAACAGTGAGATTGCTCAACAGTCGTGATGATCAGGTGCGTGAAATGGCCAGGAGGGTATTGGAAGGCAACGAGAGCATCTCGGATTCAGTTTGGCAACAGTACCAGCAAGTGCTTACGCTGGAAGGGGATGCCATCAATGGTGCAGATGAGTTCCAGCGATCCTGTTCCAGCTGCCATCAGATTTCAGGAGAAAATGGCATTAACTTCGGACCTGATTTATCCGCGGTGAGAAATCGAAATAAGTCAGGTATTATGATCGATATACTGAAGCCTAATCGATCTATTTCTGATGGCTACGACCTTTGGACGGTGGAAGATAAATCGGGTCAAGTCCATTCAGGAATTGTGGTCAGCGAGAATGTGAATACGTTGAGACTTCGCAATGCAGCAGGGGAGGAAGTGATGATTCAACAGCAGGATGTGGTAAGCAGATTTGCCTCAGAATTGTCAGGAATGCCGGAGGGTTTGCACCATCAAATTTCATTACAGCAGATGGCAGATCTTTTGGAGTACCTAAAGAATTAAGTTATGAGTTATAAGTTATAAATTATGAATAGGGATTTGTTTAACGCACTGGTTTGGCGATTGTCATTTGGAATTTATTTGATATTTGGATTTTGTGATTTGGCATTTGCCAACCAGGCCTGGCAGTGGCCAGATGGTAAGAAAGCAGCACTCAGTATTTCTTTCGACGATGCTCGTGAATCTCAGGTGACACAAGGAATACCCCTGTTGGATCGCTACGGTGTAAAGGGTACTTTTTACGTGATGGCCGAACCCATGAAACCGGTATTGGATGGTTGGATAGCAGCAGCTAAAAACGGACATGAGATCGGTAATCACACTATTCACCACCCGTGTACCGGCAATTTTGATTGGAAGCGGGATCATGCCTTGGAGGATTATACCTTGGCTAGTATGCACAATGAATTAGTAGCAGCCAATAGGCAGATCGAGGAAATGTTGGGGGTAACACCCACTTCGTATGCCTATACCTGTGGACAGAAATTTGTGGGGCGGGGAACAGAAACCAGGAGCTATATCCCAGTAGTGGCTGAGCTGTTTGATTCTGGTCGTGGGTTCCTGGATGAAACCGCCAATGCTCCAGGATATCTGGATTTGGCACAATTGACCGGTATTGAATCGGATGGAAAGGACTTTAAGGAAATAAAGCCCTTCCTGGATAAAGCACAAGAAAATGGTGATTGGGTAGTACTGGCCGGTCATGAAATGGCAGCAGCAGGGAGGCAAACTACCCGCTTGGCTATGCTGGAGGAGCTGATTGCTTACGCTCAGGATCCCGCCAATGGTATTTGGCTTACTACGGTAGCTGAGGTGACAAACTACATCAAAAAACAGCAGGCGCTACAACCATTGAGTAAGCTAAAAGAAAGCCTGACTTTTCATGCCTCATTTGATCATGGATATAATGCGGACTACGCAAAGGGCAGTGCCTCCATTTACTGTGCTCCTGAATACGGGAAATTAGAGGACGCGCAGAAGGGTATAAACAGTGATGATATCACCATTAAAACAGATGGTGGTAAGTTTGGCGATGCGCTGCAGTTTAAAAGAAAGAGTAAAGACGTTTTGTTTTACAGGGGGGAAGATAATATTGCATACCACCGGGAAAGTTGGAGTGGCACCATTTCCCTGTGGATGCAACTTGATCCTGAAAACGATCTGGAACCCGGATATGTAGATCCCATACAGATCACGGATGAAGGTTATAACGACGCCGCGCTGTGGGTAGATTTCACGGATAAAAACCCCAGGGTTTTTAGGATGGGGGTATTTGGTGACTTGTCGGTTTGGAACCCTAACAACATTGGGCCCAATGACAATCCCGATTTCAACAACCGGTTAGTAGCGGCCACAGATCGACCGTTTAGCAACCAGCAGTGGACCCATGTGGTCATAAGCTTTAGTGAATTGGGAGCTAAAGGAGCCCAGGCAGATTTCTATGTAAATGGAAAGCTGCAAGGAACCCAGGATGATATTCCGGAACCCTTTACCTGGGATTTACTAAAATCCAAGATATTTGTGGGGCTGAATTATGTGGGCCTGATCGATGAGGTGGCTATTTTTAATCAAAGTTTAAGCGCGGCAGAGGTTGGGTTATTGAATGGGTTAGAGCAGGGGGTAAGGGAGTTGTATTAGTTGGGATTGAAAAGTTAACCATCGAATCCTAGTACTGTTTTGCTTTTATAGGATCACAGCAGTGGTTAACCTCTGAAAAACTTCCGAATAGAATCGCTGATAGTCTTAATATTATCTGAAGTTTGATGCTCAGCTACAGGAAGGGAGAGTATCTCGTTTGATAGTTTCTCGCTGACCGGGAAATCCCCTTTTTTATATCCAAGATAACTAAGGGCAGGCTGCAGATGACAGGGAATAGGGTAGTGGATAGCGGTTTCTATATTGGATTTAGTCAGATGTTCCTTAAGGAGTTCCCGATCCTTGGTTCTGATCACGAATTGGTGAAACACATGACTGGCTCTCGGGTGAATTTTGGGTAATGTGACCTCTGGTAGATCACTCAAAAATTCGAAGTATAGCTCAGCATTCCGCTTTCTAACTTGGGTCCATTCTTTAAGGTATTTAAGTTTTACCGATAGTATGGCCGCCTGAATACTATCCATGCGATAGTTATGACCGATAAACTCGTGCAAATTCTTTTGGTAGGAGCCGTGATTCTTGAAGGCTCTGATCCGATCAGCTAGCTTAACCTGGTTGGTAACCACAGCACCACCTTCTCCAAAAGCGCCCAGATTTTTGGTAGGGTAAAAGCTGAAGGCACCAGCTATCCCAAAATTCCCCGCCATGGTTCCATCGAAAGTGGCTAGGTGCGCCTGAGCACAATCTTCAATCAGCTGAAGTTGGTGTCGATCTGCTATTTCTTTGATTTTATTCATCTGTGCAGGTTGTCCATATAGATGCACAGCAATGATGGCCTTGGTTTGGGGGGTAATGGCTTTTACAATTTGATCGGGATCGATGTTGTAATACGCTGCTTCGCAGTCAACCAATACTGGAGTGGCCCCGGCGATGCATATGGCTTCCACCGTAGCAAAGCAAGTATTACTGGGGCAAATGACATCATCGCCACTGGTGATGTCTAGGGATCTTAAAATGGTGTGCAGGGCAGAGGTGCCGGAGTTAAGGGCTACACAGTGTGATGACTGAACTGCCTGGGCGAATTCAGTTTCGAAGGTAGAAACGAAACTGCCCTCCGAGAAGTAACCCGATTCGAGGACTTGGGATATGGCTTGCTGGAGCTCCGAACGTATGGATTGGAGTTGGTGATTGAGGTCAACAAGCTTCACAATTAGCTTAAACCGTCTTCACCAGCACGTTTTCAAATTCTTTTTCGTCTTTAGATCTGGAATTATCAGAGTAGTAACCATATCCACCACCGCTACCGTATCCGTAACCGGCTTTGTTGGATTTATAGTCATTAAATACCAGGAATAGATTTGGAATCATCTTGTTTTCAGCAACCTGATTTATTTCTTTGATTTGATTCTTTTGGCTTCTTCCCTGTCTAAAAACTACCAAGTTCAAGTCTGCTAACTTACCAACCAAAACACCATCCGTTACCAGTGAAATTGGTGCATTATCAATTATTATATACTCAAATCGATCCTTAGCCTCTCGAAGGAATTTATCAAAATTTCCATTTCCTATCAGCTCAGATGGATTTGGTAATATAGGTCCAGCTGGTATAAAGGAAAGGTTATTATTGGTCCATTCAATAATCTCGTCGAAAGAATGGTTGCCCAGTAAATAAGTGGAAAGCCCCCTATCCTTGGAACAATTTAGAACGTATGAAAGCGATGGATTCCTTAGATCAGCACCCAGTAGGAGTACATTGCTTTTATTGATCGCAAAGCTTGTCGCAAGATTTAACGAAATGAATGATTTACCCTCATTGGTAATCATGGAATGGACCGCAATAACTTTATTATTCTGATACTTAAGACCGTAGTAAACGTTGGTTCTTAAGCTACGAATTGACTCACTAATCCCTGACCTTGGGTATTCAACTACTGGAAGGTAACTTTTGGTTTTGTTGTGAACCACTGTTCCGATTATAGGAATACGAGTGGCGGTTTCAAGTTCTTCCTTCTTACTGATAGTTTCGCTGAATGCCCCAGCTAGTATTGTTATGGCCAATGGAATGAACATGCCAACGGCTCCCCCAAAGAATACATTTTTTATTAAACTTGGTCCTACTTTCTCAGCAGTGCTCAATCGAGATGGATCTAGTACTTGAACATCCGAAACATTGGATGCATTGGTGATGGCTGCTTCCGCTCTTTTTTGTAACAGAAAGGTATACAGTTCGTTGTTTAAATCGAAACTCCGTTTGATATCAATAAGCTCCTGCTCTGTTTGAGGAAGCGTGGCAAGTTGGCTGTCAATCCTGTATTTTCTTTGTCTTAGATTCTCTAGCTGTATCTCAGTATTACTGAGTAAGTTTCTAAGATTCTCCTCTAGACTCTCTCTGGTGATCTGAATCTCATGGTCTATTGAGTTGATCGCAGGATTTCGTCCGCTTTTGGCGAGTATACCCCTTTTGTTGTAAAGTTCACTTAACCGTATAACTAAGGCATTCAAGGTTGGATCGGTAATGCCTACTACAGAGGGTGCGACCACTTTTTCCATTTGTGCAGCATCATTTAGATAGGAAGAAAGGTTCTTATAATAATCCAGTCTCAATTGGGCCATAGAGGCTTGAGATTCAACTTCCTCCAATCGCTGCATCACTAAACCTGCCTCCTGACCTAGATCGACAACCCTATTCTTTGACCTGAAATCTGTAAAGTTCTGACCCGCCAATTCTAAGGAATCAACAATTTCAGATAATTGTGCATCAATAAAGTTCACTGTATTTTCAGAAGCGCGATTCTTTTGATAAAGTCCGAACTTTAAATACTCCTTGGCCAACTCGTTTAAATAATCAACCCCACGTTCAGGGTTATTTCCTTCTAAAGCTAATTGTATCAGGTCAGCCTTCTCATCTATTAGATTAATTTTTAAGCTTTTCTGATAAGCTAAGGTCAGGGTTTCAATTTGATTAAATATGAGCGTGTACTCAGTACCTTGTTCGTGTGTGCGTCCACTTACCGGTTCTAAACTAAAATGGAAATAGTCGTTGTGAAAAGTCTGGCCATAATCTACTACTTGTTCAAACTCTACCTCGAGCTCACTTTTCTTTAAACCAAGGTATTTTGATTTATTCTCCACGCGAACCAAAAATTGCTTGTCTGATAAGGGTAATATACTGACAGGAATCCCGGTGCTATTTTCAAATCCATCTTCAAGCTTTAAAATAAATGGAGCGTTTTTGTATAGGTCCTCATCATAAAATAGGTCCTTTTTGAACCAGGAATAGGACCAGTTAAGGTTTTCGAGAACTTGTTTGTGTAACGTGTAACTGTTGAGAATTCCAACCTGGTTCATCAGATTGCTAGAACCACCAAGTGGACTACCTCCAAATAAGTTTTCAACCGAAAGTCCCTGTTCCTCTTCCTTGGCTAACAGCATACTTTTCATGCTGTAATTCGGCGGAGTATATTTAAAGAATATAAATCCTATACATAATCCGAAAAACCCACAAAGTGCAAACCAGACCCAATTCGATAGAATTTGGTTTATCAGGTCCTTAATGGTAATACCTTCTTGGGAGATACTCTCTACGCTCATTTTGTTAACTGTGAACTGCCTGGATGGAATCTTAGCTAAAGATACCCAATTTTATTATTCTGAATCGAAAGAGACAGTTATAAACTTATTATAACAAATATATTGATAATATTGTACTATAGCAATTATATATTGCAATATTTGACGACAACAATGTCAATTTATTTAAAACTTGAGTGGAGGTTACATCTTAGAACAGAAGCAAATCCTAATTACCGGAATTGTTTATTAGGGATTGATACAGTCTGTGGTACTGACCGGCAATTCTCTCCCAACTATGTTCTGTAAGAATTTTGTTTTTGGCCCTTGTCGCCATTTGATCTAATATATCCTGGTTGCTCATAGCATATTTCAATTTCTCAGAAAGATCGTGTACATCTTTATTCTTGAAATAAACAACTTCAGTTTCATCAAATACTTGTTTGTTTTCCGGTATATCACTTGCTACAATCGGTTTACCTACTGAGGCCACCTCTAAAAGCATAATGGACATTCCTTCCACTTCCGAAGGGAAAATAAACAAATCAGCTCCTTTTATTAATTGTAAAAGAATGGGAAGCGGTTCTACAAATCCTAAGAAAAACACATTTAGTGGACCGGCCAGAGCTTTTAACGTGTTAACGTACATTTCACTTGATTCGATCTCTCCGGTAATGAACACTTGGCCTTGGTATTCAAGCTTTTTTAGAGCTTCGATCATGGTATGGCACCCCTTGGTTGTCATCAGCCTTCGTGCAGAAAACATGACATAGGGTTTATCAAGACTGGCAGCTTTAGGCAGCATATATTCTAGTTCAGTGCTATAATCCTGCCCGTTATGATCTATGGTAATTCCGTTGGGAATAAAATTCACCTTTCTGCCGTATTTTGCTTGGTAAAGTTTAGTTAACGGTTCACTAACGCAGGTGCGGATATTAGAACAATAGATAAAAATTCTCTCGGCTAGATGAAAGTATAACTTCATTAAGTAATTCCACTTATCTCTTCGGTAAGGGGCTTCATGAGAGGTAGCGATTACTTTAAAACGCAAACGCAATAATGGAATAAACAAAGCACAGTCGGTCTTATGGGCATGAATCAAATCTACGTTGGGACCAAAAAGAATTTTAAAAGTAGATACAAAATAGAACAAAAAAGCCCCTAAAGCCCCTGGTCTTAGACACCTTACCCAATTAACCGTAATACCTGGTACTTGCTTGCGTAAAATAGTATCATAGCAGTAGATAGTGATAGAGTATCTATCCATCAACTGCTTAATAAGATTTTCAGCTACTCTGCTAGTTCCTCCTCGAGAGGGCATATATTTTACCCCAAAAAGAATTAGCTTGGACATTTTAGTTTGTTGTTCCTTAACTGGCGTTACATCCTGTTGATTCCCAACAATTGTTTGTCGATTGGAGAGTACCGTAGTCGAATAGTCGTTTTTAAGCATTTGGTAGCCCCGTTGTCAAGCCGCGTATATTAGAATAGTACAATTCTAATATGAATTTATACTAAAATTATAAATTTTATTCATCAAAAGCAAAAACTGGTTTATCCAATTTTCATTCATTTCGTTGTTAAAACTCTGAACCCAGTGGGATGCCTGGTGTATATTATGAAGTTGGAACCAAGGGGTGGCTAAACTCATTTACAGGACTAACTTTAGCATCCCTAATCTGTGAGACTAACTCAATTGAGGCACGAGCTTCTTCAGTGCCGAAACCATCTCCAGTTAGTATTTTTTCGTAACTGCGATTATGTAAATCCGTAAAGCCCTGGCTAAACTCAACCTCTTCTCCGTTAATAGTAATGGACCGGTAGGTAGGCAATCCCCGGTCTACTGTATCAGGTGGCAAGTCGTTTCTATCTGTAGACAAATACCAGCGAACATTTGCATTTTGTAACTCTATAAATCCACTCATTTTTTCTTCACGAGACAGGTGTAATCTACTTTCTTGAACCGGTCCAAACAGCCAGATTAACATATCAAAAAAATGGATTCCGATATTGGTTCCCACTCCCCCTGATTTATCAGGATCTCCCTTCCATGAATAATGGTACCAAGGACCACGGCTGGTGATGTATGTCAATAGTACATCATACCTCTTATTTGTTGATTGTGTTTCTAACTTTTTCTTTAATGCGATTATCGAAGGATGAAGTCTGACCTGTAAAATGGTAAAAATATTTTTGCCTGATTCTCTCTCCAGATCCTGCAACATATCAAGGTGCCATGGATTAGCCACCAGTGGTTTCTCACAAATAGCATCAGCTTCCAATCTTAGGGCTAGCCTGATATGAGCATCGTGAAGGTAATTTGGAGAGCAGATAGTAAGAAAGTCAAGTTTTCGGTCAGAATTAGAACGCCGCAGCTTTTCCAAATGTCGATCAAATCTCTCGATCTCTGTAAAAAACCGTACGTTTTGGGAATACCTGTCCAATATGCCCACGGAATCATGTGGGTCGCAGGCTGCAATAAGTTTATTTCCTGTATTATGGATGGCTTCTAAATGCCTTGGGGCAATGTATCCGGCAACCCCAGTGATAGCAAAGTTTTTCATTTAATTCTCAGTACTTGGTTATTATATAATTGATACTCATGCTGGCTCTCAGGGCATTTTGCGATTCCCCGTTGGTCGAAATCTAAACGGTGCCCGAATTCGCTGTACCATCCAGATGGTTTAGCTGGGTTACCAATTACTAATGAATAGGGAGTTACATTCTTAGTAACAACTGCACCTGCTCCAACAAAACAGTATTTTCCTAAGGTGATACCACAGATTATGGTAGCATTAGCACCAATGGTGGCTCCTTTTGCGACATGAGTTGGACGATACTGATCCTTTCGGGCAATCGCACTTCTGGGATTGATCACATTGGTGAATACCATACTTGGCCCCAAAAAAACATCGTCCTCGCA
This sequence comes from Cyclobacteriaceae bacterium, assembly GCA_028289505.1. GTDB lineage: Bacteria > Bacteroidota > Bacteroidia > Cytophagales > Cyclobacteriaceae > SZUA-3. Next base: position 1,650 of record JANQPK010000411.1, on the reverse strand, counting down.
AATCACACCAGTGTAGATTGATACGTTGTTTTGCACTCGGACATTGTTTCCTAAAATTACGTTCGGTGAGACTACTACATTTTGTCCAATGTTCACATTTCTCCCAATTTTGGCACCTGTCATTATATGACTGAAATGCCATATTTTAGTACCCCCTCCAATTTCGCAACCTGGGTCGACTACTGAGGTTTCATGAACAAATATCTTTTGATCGTTGGTCATATAATTAATCGGAGTATTTGTTTATCACATCTGTGATATAATTTAACTGAGGTTCATCCAATTCAGTATGCATGGGGATTGAAATAACTTGATCACATACTTGTTCCGTTATTGGAAAATCACCTTGCTTATATCCTAAATAGGAAAAAGCTTTCTGTAAATGCATTGGTACTGGGTAATAAATCATGCTGGGAACACCATTACTTTTTAAGTACGATCGAAAGTGATCCCGATTGATATTCACCAATTTAATGGTATACTGATGAAAGATGTGGGTTGTGTCGTTTGATCTGAAAGGGATAGCAATTCTATGATTATTCCCTAGGGCTTTGTCATAAAAAGCTGCTGCTTTTTGTCTGGCTTCCGCATATTTATCAAGATAGCGAAGTTTTACTCTTAATATCGCAGCCTGCAAGGTGTCAAGCCTGGAGTTAACCCCAAGTCGTTCATGGTAGTATTTTACGTTCGACCCATGATTTGTAATCTCCCGAATACGATTAGCAAGATCTTGGTCACAGGTTAGAAGAGCCCCACCGTCCCCAAATGCTCCCAAGTTCTTTGAAGGAAAAAAAGATGTGGTCCCGATATGGCCAATGGTTCCTGCACTTTGCTTTGACAAATCCTTAAAGGAGTATTGGGCACCTAGGGCCTGGGCTGTATCTTCAATAATTTTAATCTGATGTGACTCTGCAAAAGAACATATAGCTTCCATATTAGCACATTGCCCAAATAAATGTACAGGGATGATGGCCTTGGTTTTAGGTGAAAGTGCTGATGCAAGTGCTGTTACGTCGATATTAAAGGTATCCGGATCAATATCAACCAAGACTGGTTTTAGCTTTAAGAGCTCAATGGTTTCTACAGTAGCAATAAAACTAAAGTTAGTAGTAATGACCTCATCACCTGGTTTCAATCCTAATGCCATTAATGCAATTTGCAAGGCATCAGTGCCATTAGCACAGCCGATTATCGACACTCCTTGTCCCAAGTACTCTGCTAGTTCTGATTCGAATAGTTTTACGTCAGGACCTTTGATAAAAGCACTTGAGTCAATAACGTTTTGAATAGCCTGATCTATTTCTGGTTTGATATTGTAATACTGAGTATTGAGATCGACCATTCTAATACTCTCTGCTAACGCTTTATTGGTAATCATAGTTTCTCTTTTAAATGGGATATGATTAAATCAGCTGCTTTTCCATCTCCATAATGCAAAGTCGGCTTGGAGGTAATATTATTAGCATTAGCAGCTGCAATTATTTTTTGAGGGTTAGCCCCGGTAAGGGTATTCCAGCCCTGATTTAGTGTCTCCACCCACTCTGTTTCTTGTCTCAGGGTAATGCAGGGCTTAGCCAGCATGTAGGCTTCTTTTTGCAAACCACCTGAGTCCGTATACACTTTATGTGCTTTCATCAGAAGGGTGATCAT
>JANQPK010000408.1 GCA_028289505.1 Cyclobacteriaceae bacterium | reverse complement strand
CAATTTCTTGATACTCACACCTGTAGTTTGCTCCAAGGCGCTATAATCCATATCGCGGGTAAGACGTACACCTCTAATTCCGTTTATTTTAATGCCTTTGCTGGGGTTGCGATAGGTTTTAATGGTGGGGTACTTGCTTGGATGCGTCCTGTATTGCCATTGGTCAGCTGCTTTCAACCCAGTTGCACCAGCAGGCTTAGGCTGCTTTTGGTTAGTTGCCAGTGCAGCAGGTGCCTTATCATAGGGCAAAATTACTGCATAGGGTTTGTCGCTCGGTACTTTGCCATGCCTCAACCACTTGTTGTATTTTTTGACCGTCTCATAGTTCAAACGATGATGATTGGCGATCTCTTTTATTGATTGCCCCTGTCCGTCATAATATTCTGCTAGGAATATTTTTGGCTGTGCAGACTTTACCTGTTCAAAAGCAATTTTGTGGGCCAAAAATTTGATGACATACCAATGAGTTTGACTGTCAATGGGCATTGATCGGCTCCCTTGATATTTTTTCTTTACCAACCGCTGAGCACCACCTGGACCCTGTTGATAGGCCAATAACGCGTGTATCCAATTGTCAAAATAGAGGCGGTTGTTCTTCTTGATATATTTAGCTGCTCCCCTGGTGGATGACACAATATTTAAGCGCTCATCTACATTTCGGTCTACTCTCAAACCCACCTCGGTAGCTGCCGCTTTTTTAAATTGCCAGAAGCCCACCGCATTGGATGAGGAAACAGCATCGGAGATCAACCCACTCTCCTGTAACACCAGATACTTGAAATCTTCAGGCAATCCCTCTTCATTAAATACCCGCTCAATAATAGGGAAGTACATTTGTAGGCGATCTACTTTAATCTGAAAGTACTTAGGGTATCTGGTCAGGGCATTAACCTCTGTTTGAATTTTTTTTCGGGCTTTGTCGGATAATTTTAGATTAAGTCCCGCAAATTGAATGGAATTGGGAACGGTTGGGGTTTCAGCAGCAACCTGCAGACCAACAAACATGCATAACAACACCAGGTATCTTCTCATTAAATTTTTCTTATTGACATCAAACCATCCCGAATGGGAAGTAACACATTTTCAACTCTCTGATCTTTTTGAACCATCTTATTAAAACTTCTTATTGCCAAAGTCTCCGTATCGAGTTTTTGGTTATAGCTCTCCAGCACTTTTCCATACCAGAGTACGTTATCGGCCAGGATATAGCCCCCAGCATTCACTTTGTCGATGATCAAATCATAGTAAAGATTATAGTTCTCTTTATCGGCGTCGAGGTACACCAGGTCGAACTTGCCTGTAAGTTTTGGAAGTTCTTCCTTTGCGTCACCTATGATAAACTGAACATTTGCTTCAATCTGAGCATCTTTGAAATACTGTTCAACCAAATCCTGTAACTCATGATTTTTATCGATAGTGATGATCTCTCCCTGTGGATCTAATCCCTCAGCCATGCAAATGGCGGAATAACCAGTGAAGGTTCCGATCTCCAGAATACGCTTTGGCCGGATCATGTGCGCGATCATCGACAACACCCTGCCCTGAAGATGACCCGAAATCATATTCGGATAGAGTAGCTTCAGATGGGTTTCCCGATCCAAGCGTTTCAGAAGTGCTGATTCCGGACTGGTATGATCCTCGGTATACCGCTGCAGTTCCGGACTAAAAAAAATCATGTCCTTTGGTTTTAACCGCCAAAAATCACTTTACTCTGTAAACTGCGGTTCTAGTGTAAAATTGCACTATTTCGGTAAAAAAGTCAAAACACTGAAATCTTTGAAATCAAACATTTCATTAGCTAGTTCCTGTAGCTTTACTGAGGTGATGCTTCGGACCTCCTGTATCACCTGATCCAATGATTTAATCTGGTCCAGATCCAGCATACTTTTACCCATCATTAGCATCAGGTTCATGTTGTTTTCTTCCGCCATGGCTAGTTGCCCAACCAACTGTTCTTTAGTGCGATGTAATTGGAGCGTACCCAATGGTTTACTCTTTAGGGCCTTTAGTTCCCTCTTAATCAAATTAAGACTTTTGCCAATGGTCTTGGCATCGGTTCCAAAGTATAAAGCCAGCAGTCCAGTATCCTGATAGGGGGTATATTGAGCATCAATGGAATAGACCAGTCCATGTTTTTCTCTGAGGGTTAGGTTCAAGCGGGAATTCATCCCTGGCCCTCCCAATAAATTGATCAAGGCAAAAAAAGACAATCTATCAGGGTGATTTATGGAGTATGCCGGTCTTCCCAAAGCGCAATGTGCTTGAGTAACAACCCGTGGAACCTGTTTGATTTCAGGGGTATACCTCTTAAATATCTTCCTTTGGGGCAAGCTTCCATTGGAGCTAATTTGACCTAGGTATTTAGCAGATACCTTAAGCACCTTGGAAAACGGCAAACTTCCCACACAGGAGAAAATAATACGATTGGTCTGTAGGTTTTGCGCAATGAATTTTAGAAAGTCTTGCTGTTGAAAACTGGAAACACTTTGCCGATTGCCTAAGATGTTCTTACCCAGAGGATGATCCTTAAATACCACTTGATCAAAGTCATCCTGGATGGCATCATCAGGAGAATCTTCATACATCGCCATCTCTTCCAGAATCACGGAGCGTTCCTTATCGATTTGCCTTTGTGGGAATGTAGCATGGAAAGTAATGTCAGCTAATAACTCAACTGCCCTTTGGTAATAGCGGTCCAGCACTGAGGCATAAAAGCATATCTTTTCCTTTGAAGTATAGGCATTCAACTCTCCACCAACACTTTCCAGGCCGTTCAATATGTGAAAGGCCTTTCTTTTTTTGGTTCCGCGGAACGCCATATGCTCCCAGAAATGAGCTATACCTTGTTGAGATTCCGTCTCATCACGACTTCCAATATCGAGTATTAATCCACAATGAACAATTCGAGTGGAAGGGACTTGCTTATATACCAGCCGAAGTCCATTGGGCCATTCATGAATTTGATAGTCTGCCATTTCTCAGAACAGCAAAATTACTTAAAATCTAAAACCTAATGGCTAAGATCTAAAATCTGTGCTCCCCCAATTAGATCTTATATCTTATACCATAGATCTTAGATCAATTGTTATCTTTAGACTGATTGATTCCTAAATTATGAAATATCACCCCATACCCTCCGAATTATTCAAAGGAAACCGCGATAACCTGGCTAGTTTATTGGAGCCGGGATCATTAGCCATATTCCACTCCAACGATATCATGCCTACCAGCGCAGATGGTACTATGCCTTTTATACAAGATGCAGACCTCTATTATCTGACAGGGATAGACCAGGAAGAAACCATACTGACCGTATTCCCGGACTTTCCTGACCCCAAAATGAGGGTGATACTATTTCTGAAACAAACTAATGAACACATTGCCATATGGGAGGGACATAAATACACCAAAGAAGAAGCAGCCCAGGCATCGGGTATAAGTACCATATTATGGACAGATCAATTTACACAAACCCTTAACACCTTGATGGCGGAGGCCGAAAAAGTCTATCTCAACAGCAACGAGCATATCCGAGCAGTGGTTGAAGTTGAAACCCGCAATGCCAGAATGGCCAGGCACTGTCAGCAACAATATCCCTTACATCAATATCAGAAAGTGGCGCCATTGATGCATCAATTGAGAGCCATAAAGTCAAGCCACGAAATTGACCAGATCAATACTGCCTGTAAAATTACTGAGCAAGGCTTCAGAAGGGTACTGGAATTCGTGAAGCCTGGAGTTTATGAGTTTGAGATTGAAGCCGAGTATCTACACGAATTTCTTTCCAATCGGTCTGATGGATTTGCCTACGAACCCATCATTGCCAGTGGGGCCAATGCTTGTGTACTTCATTATGTGGATAATAACCAACAATGTAATGATGGAGATGTACTGTTGATGGATGTAGGCGCAGGTTACGCTCGATACAATGCCGATATGACCAGGTCGATTCCTGTCAATGGCAAATTCTCCGACCGGCAACGCGATGTTTACAATGCCGTGCTTAGGGTGATGAGAGCCGCCATGGAAATGCTGGTCCCGGGAAATAGTATTGGAGAATACCATAAGCAGGTGGGCTTGATCATGCAATCAGAGCTGGTCGGTTTGGGTTTATTGGACCAAACCGATATTAAAAACCAAAAGCCTGGAAATCCCGCCTATAAGAAATACTTCATGCATGGAACCTCCCATCACCTGGGGCTGAACGTTCACGATGTGGGCAACATATATCGACCATTCGAAACCGGAATGGTTTTCACGGTTGAGCCTGGGATCTACATACGCGAAGAAAACCTGGGGATTCGATTAGAAAACAATGTGGTAATCCAAGAAAATGGCTTGTTGGACCTGATGAAAAATATACCCATTGAGACTGAGGAAATCGAAGAACTTATGAATTCATAGCTAGATAACTTATGATGATGGCCTCCGACGCACCTGATCCAATGGGGTCTTACCCCCATGCTCGAAAAGTGGGTAACTTATTGTTTTTATCCGGTATAGGACCCAGGAATCCTAAAGACAATTCGGTACCAGGCTCCGTATTTGATCAAGAGGGTAATATGGTGGAATATGATATTGAGCAACAGTGCCACGCAGTATTCAGAAACGTGATGGCAGTACTAGAATCATGTGGAGCAGGTTTACAAGATTTAGTGGATGTCACCGTTTTTCTAACTGATATAAACCGGGATTTTGAAGCCTATAATCAGATTTATGCTCAATACTTTCCTTCCAATGCCCCCTGCAGGACCACGGTGGGAGTGACTGGCTTACCATCACCTATTGCTATTGAGTTGAAATGTATTGGCTGTATCACATAATCTTCAGATAATGCAAAGATCCAGATTATTCGTTTACACCTTCCTGGCAGTATTTGTATCCATACTATTGGTGGGCATTGTAGTGGTGCCATTATTGTTTAACACCCTCCAACTGAACTACTACAGTCTGCAATCGGATGTAAATTCCAGGCAGGCAAAATCCATGGCCCAGTTCATCAGCAACAGACTGGAACAAGGAGTAAGTGAAGAGGCGGTGATACGACAATTTCAAGCGGCCATCGTAGGTACAGAACTCGATAAGGGATATGTTTGTCTGGTCGATCAGTCCACCTCTGACTATCTATGTCATCCCATGGCTGCAGCGATAGGAATGTCGGTTTCACTTAAACAAGCACTCTATGATAACGATTTTGATGGGCAGAATCTAATCAAATGGGAGGATGAAATCATGGCGGGTAAAAGCGGTAGCGGGCTATTGCACTATCCTGAAAGTCCTTCTGAAATAGTCTACTTCCACAGCATAGAAGGGAAAGACTGGACTATAAGTTCTCATGAGAACTCAGAACGAATAGAGAAAGAACTTGGTAGTATCCGTAATATTTTGATCGTTGGATCGATCATTTTTGGATTGGCTCTGGCGTTTCCAATTTCCGTGGCAGTACGCAGAGTTAACAGGAGCTATGAACAAAAACTAGAAGCTGAACAATTAAAAACAGACCAACTGCTATTAAATATCCTACCGGAGTCTGTGGCAAATCGCATGAAGAATGGCGAAC
>JANQPK010000403.1 GCA_028289505.1 Cyclobacteriaceae bacterium | reverse complement strand
CAAAACTGGCCTTCCTGAGATCTCAATGGTTTGCATCATGGTGGAGTCGAAGGCAAAATTGCAATTATGAACACGAAGCTCGACATCATAGAATCCCGGATTGGTAAACTGGTACTCAGTTTCCGCCTCAAACGAAGCATATATCACGGAGTCGACACCTTGTGGTCTAACCGACCATTCGTAATTATCCAAAGACTGACAGGGGCCTGTCCCCTGGAAAATGGTGGGTTCCTCCAGACAAAATTGATCAACAAACATGGTAGCACCGCTGGTTGGGGTTGATAGGTTCTGGATAAAGTTTGGTAATCCCAGACTACTGCTGGTTCCACCTGCCAACTGAAGCCCTATTTCTTGGAATCCAACCTGATCATCCGGAGCATCTGCTCCCACAATCTGTCCCAAGCTTGATTGACCATCCCTAGCCACTAATAATTGTCCGGTAGGACTTTGTTGAATGGCACCCAAAGCAACTCCACTGCTAAACACCTCCAGTGGGGGGGTATTTTCGATGGCAGCATCAGTAGTATCTAACTTTATCCGGTACAATACACCTTGTAGCGTGGATACAAACAAATGGTTAGCACTAAAATAAACTCCATATGGAGACTCGTTGAAATCCACTCTTAGGGGATTTTCTACGGTTCCAGTACTGTCCACAAAGTCGAAAATCTCCACCGCATTTTGTCCCTGGATGGCCACCGCTATTCTGTCACCTGCAGGGCTGAAGTTCATATAACCGTGAGCATCATTTTGGTTTCCAATACCGTGGATAGAACCAGCCGAGGATAATACCGGATTGCCGATACCTCCGGTTGCCACAGGGTAAGCCCTAAAAGTATTGGTACCCCATTCATGTCCTACGACCCAGGTTGAGTCTGCACCGTTAAAGGCAGCTACACGCTCAGTGCTGCGCTCAAATAATGGCTTGCCCTTAATTACTACATCCCCAAGACCCATATCCTCTTTGATATCCACTACCGCATAGCCCATTACATAGCTGTCCAATCCGTCCTGATCAAAGACCTCCTGGGTGTAAAAAATATAAAATAGGGTTTCATCATTGGGGTACGGTACTATGATAGTACTTTGGGAGGCATCATTATCACCCCCAATATCAGTTCCGTTGGGCATCACATTACCCACTCTGTTCCAAACGGTTTCGCCATCAGTGTAAAACAACACATTGCCATTTCGATCGGATATAGTGGCAGTTCCTTCGGGGGCCACCATAGGACCGCTAATAGGCTGTTGTGGATCGTTAAAGTTATAACCAGCATTCTGTCCGAAAAACCAAACCGCAGATCGCATATCCATCTCTCCACAAACGGTGACCTCAGCGCTGGTATATATTTTGCAACCAGGATTCAAAGGATCCTCAATCACCACCCAATAAACCCCTGCGGTATCCGTGGTGTAGGTAGGACCGGTTGACATGTCGTGCCAAGCAAAATTAAACAGGCCACCTCCGCCGCCGCCTCCGCCACCACCACCGCCTCCGCTTTGGGGCATTGGATCTAAAACCACGGATTCACCGGGGCAGATAATAGTGTCCGCCAATTGAGCCTGCAAGTCATTTTGAGTGATGTTGATCACAGAGTCGTAAGTAAACAGCTGATCATTGATAAAATATCTCATACTTATGGTGATCGAGCCTGCCTGTGTAAATTCTACAATTGGGGCCAGTAAATTACTGCTGGTACCGCCTCCACCACCTCCTATAATCCAATTGAAATTCTCTGCAGTAGGGTCTACCTGGGGAAAGAACTGGGTGGGAGCATTAGTGCATTGTCCGGATACCATAAACATTTCTGTGTTTGAGGTTCTCCGTGCATAAGCGAATTCTGGGAATTGACGACCGTTGTAATTGATGTTGCCAATGTCTTCGGGCATGGGATCATAACCTATGCTGTCCAACGCCATATCCGGTTGGTCAATTTGGGCTACCAGGAACTGACCTGAATTCACCTGGTATAAGTGGTAAATGCGATCATCGGGTCCAAGTCTCACCCCTAGGCTATGTGTTAGTGGGCCTGTAGGAACGGTTTGAACGTTGGGAACATTTGGATCGTATTGAAGCAGCTGACCGGTAGGTGCACTGTCACTGCCGTAGCGGCTAATATAGAGGTTTTGCCCATTGGCTGACCACTCTGTATCATATACCGCATATTCCGCTCCATCGTTGTTACCGGTATTGGCAATTGTTTCTCTGAAAGTCACTTGACCAGTGGTGGCATTGAAATTTAGTATTTGTACATTTTGGTTGCTGTTTTGAGGTGCCACCGCAATTTTTCCTCCATCCTGTGTAGTATAGGCAAAATTGGCGGCCACCATTGCGGAACCACCAGTGGGAGCAATATCGGAAGTCACAATATTACCGAATCCTCCTGCAGATACTTCAAAAGCGTTATATCGGGTGGTTCCTCTTTCTTGTGTTACCACCCAGCATCCATCAAAACCAGGTTTTGGGATCACCACCATGGCCTCGGAGGTACTGTTTATGGGTGTGGCCACATTCTTCAAGGTGTTTATCACATTGCCCAGACTCGGAGCGAACATACCAGCATTTCCTGGTAGTGACATGTCAATTACCGTGTAGAGCATGTTGCCAGCATTGGTTCCTCCGGCAGAATTGGTGAAGAGATAATACCTGTCGGGGTTATCTGGATCCGGACATATTCCAACTTGCTGATTACTCAGCGTAAGTCCTTGCAAGCCCGTGCCATCCGGCATTACATTGTGTGAGGCGTCGATAACGGAAAGTCCATCACTGTAGAAAAGGACCTGTCCGGAAAGAGGATCCGTTGCTACCGCACTGCCTCCCTGACCAAATGGTGTATATTGAATGTCCACCCACATGGGATCGTTGTCCGATTTATTGAACACGATCGCATCTGCTGAGTTACCAAAAAACCAGTTGTGTCGAGAATAATTTTGCGCTAGTAATGGACACTGTAGTGCCAAAAAAATAAGTATAGTGATATTTCTAGCTATACGCTTTACCATATTGGAATAATGCGATTAAGGTCGATATAGTTCTCAAAACCCGCTGCAAAATGTGAACCATTCTTAATGTAAACTTGTAATATCGTAAAATATTTGATCTTATTTTATGATTTTAATACATAAGACGAGCAAACTGACGTTTTAGGTTGGGGCAGTTGATCTAATATTATTTATATTGGTAGGTTATTTTAAAATAATGGCCCAGTAATTGCTTCAAATAGACTTTTATATGAGAAACCTGGTAAGTGCATTTTTATTATTTGTAGTGTTGGGAGTGGGGTTGGAGTCAAAGGCACAAGACCCGCAATTCAGCCAGTTTTATGCTGCCCCCTTATACTTGAATCCGGGGTTTGCTGGTACCACCCCCTACATAAGGGCTGGTGCAAATTTTCGTAGTCAATGGCCTTCGTTGGACGCCAATTTCACTACCTATTCCTTTTACATGGATTACTATGCTGAGCAGTACAACAGTGGGCTAGGTCTATTGATTACCACCGATAAGGAGGGATTGGCTAACCTCACCTCCACCAGTGTTGGGCTGCAATATGCTTATGAGTTACAATTGAATGATAGATTGACCTTTCGACCCGGATTTCAGGCTGCCTATGTGCTTAGGGATATAAACTTTAACCGTCTCACTTTCGGTGATCAGTTCGATGAGACTGGCTTCATCAGCCCAGTGACCGCGGAACAATTCAATACTGGTGAAAATGTTGGATTCGTAGATTTCTCCTTTGGTGGTTTGTTGTTTTCACGAAATTTCTGGTTCGGAGTGGCGGCGCATCACCTGAACACCCCGAATCAGTCTCTGGTGGATGAGAATAGTGAATTGCCTATTAAATACAGTGTCCATTCCGGTTATCGGTTCCCACTTCCTACAAATGCCGGAAGGGGCTACACCAGAGATGGTAGAGAACGCAGTATTACTCCAAATTTTCAGTATAAACGGCAAGGTGAGTTCGATCAATTGGAAATCGGAACTTATCTTACCTTTGAACCAATAGTCTTTGGAATGTGGTACCGGGGAATTCCTATCCAAGAAGAGTTTGAAGGATTCAACGATAGGGAATCCATTATATTCTTGGTTGGTCTTAGCTCTGGAAATCTCAATATTGGCTATAGCTTCGACTACACCATTTCCGAGCTGGATATTGCCAGTGGAGGAGCGCATGAAGTTTCCATATCCTACCAATTTCCACCCGATCCTCGAAGACCTCCCAGAAACGTAAGACAAATCCCTTGTCCAAAATTCTAAATCCTTAGAGGCTGACCGATTCTGAGGTTGAATTTTTTTAGGTAATTTTGCTGATCACATTGCACAAAATTTCGTGGGCGCAACGACTATTTTAAATATTATAATCGGTATTCTGGTGGTAAACTACCTATGGGAACAGATGTTGGATTATCTCAATTTGAGGAATCAGAAAGAGCATCCACCCAGTGAACTACAGGATATTTGTGACCAAGAAACTTATCAAAAAACCCTTTCGTACCACCGTGCTAAGTCCAGGTTTGGTGTAGTGTCATCAACAGCTGGGTTTGTGGTAATGCTAATCCTTTTAGTGACTGGAGCTTTTGGAGAACTTGACCAATGGCTCAGACAATTTATAGACCAGGAAATCTGGCTGGCTTTAGCATTCTTTGGTACACTATTTTTACTGGCAGACCTTCTTAGTATACCACTTCAATGGTACAACACTTTTGTGCTAGAAGAGAAATTTGGCTTCAATAAAACCACCATTGGTACTTTTTGGTCGGATAAATTAAAAGGCTACCTTTTGACGCTAGTGCTGGGGGCTCCGTTAATATTTTTATTGCTTTGGCTAATTCAACGTTTGGGTGCGGGGTTTTGGATCTATTTCCTGGTGGCCATATCGATTTTCTCCCTACTTATTAACTTGTTTTATACCAGTTTGATCTTACCCCTTTTCAATAAGCTGACTCCGCTTCCTGACGGGGAGTTAAAGCAGGCCATTGAAGGCTATAGCCAAAAGGTTTCATTTCCGCTTTCCAACATATTCATTATCGATGGATCAAAAAGGTCCGGTAAGTCTAACGCGTTCTTTTCAGGCTTAGGCAAAAAGAAAAAGATCGTACTTTACGATACCCTGGTCGACAATCATTCAATAGAGGAACTGGTTTCCATCCTGGCTCACGAGGTAGGCCATTACAAAAAGAAGCATGTGGTGATCAATTATCTCTTATCGATCGTTCAAAGTGCCTTAATGTTATTCCTGCTGTCGATAATGATTTCCAATGAACAATTATCACTGGCGCTTGGAGGTCGAGTATTATCCATCCATTTAAATTTATTGGCTTTTGGTATGCTGTATACTCCTGTGAGCAAATTGCTGGGTTTGTTCCTAAATATACTGAGTCGCAAAAACGAGTACCAAGCTGATGACTTTGCTGCTAATACTTCCAGTAAAGCTGCTTTAGTTAAAGCCCTAAAAAAACTGTCACTAGATAATTTGTCAAACCTGTGGCCCCACCGCTGGTTCGTATTCTTTCATTATTCCCATCCACCATTGGTGCAACGACTTCGGGCTATCAACCAGAATCACTAAAGGAAATCGATATCCTGGCTGAAGGGATACTTCATTAGCTGATGTAAGCCCACATCCAGGGACAAGTCTTCGAATAATACCTGGTATAGGGTGTTGGTGATAGGCGTTCTTATGCGATAATTGTCTGATAGCTTTTTGGCGATCTTGATGGTATTTACACCTTCAGCTACCTCCTCCATGGAGTCTAGTATTTCTGAGAGAGATTCTCCTTTGGCAAGACGATATCCCAATGTGAAGTTTCGGCTTAGATTACTGGAACAAGTGGTTACCAAATCACCCACACCTGCTAAGCCCAGGAAAGCTTCAACGTTACCCCCCAGAGCCCGTCCTAGATAGATCAGTTCAACCATTCCCCTGCTGATAAGCAGTCCCTTGGTATTATCTCCATAACCCAAGCCGCTCAAAGCACCAGCACCGACAGCAATTATATTCTTAAGCACTCCACAGAGTTCTATTCCAATCAAGTCGTTGTTTCCGAATACCCCGAAACGATCACTTTTCAAAAGTTTTTGCCCGATATCGATGACCTCATCAAAATGACTGGCTACCACCGTTGCCGCCGGTTGAAGTTCGTTGATTTCCTTGGCTAGGTTAGGACCAGCCAGGCACCCAACTCTAACCGCCTGAGATTCATGTCGGATCAGCTCGCTCATAGTATAAACCTGATCTTTATGAAGTGTTTTCAGTTGATCCAGTGTATGTCCATTCAGCTGAACTTCAAAACCTTTGGTCCCGTGAATAAGAATGTGGTAAGGTTTAAGGTATGGTGATAAATCACTAATCATACTACGGAAATTAGAACTGGGAACTACTGGAAAAATTACGCTGCAAGTATTGGCTACCAATTCCAAATCGCCAGTACCTGTGACATTGGAATGCAAAGGAATATTCCGTGCTTGATGCTCTTGTTGTATTTGATTTACCAGCTTTTGCGTTCTGGCATATAACAAAACCGGAACGTTCTCTGCCAATATATTAGCCACTGCACATCCGAAGCTCCCGGCACCTATCACCCCTACGGTCATGTCATAGATATTGTTCGAGGTCATAGCCGTGCATTCTATTGTGATAATAATACAAGGTGTACAGATCCTGGGATACAATTTTACCCTGCTTGTCTTTGATCAAGGGCCTTTTAGCATGGTACAATCCCACATTGTCCAATCCATGGGAGATTACTTGTTCTATTGGACCTTCCAAATGGAAAGCAGTTTGTAAGGCCCCAACTGCCTTAAGTTCAAATACCTTCTCTCTGATGTGTTTAAATTGATCGAGAAATGCCTGGTAATCCAAAGACATCTCCTCAGATGGTATCCTCAGGAAGTCAAAGATATCCAACTTTGAATGCCTTTGTCTGAACATCCTGAACGCTACAAAGGCTACCAAATGGCTGGAGAATACCCGGTTGGTGCGATGAAACTCTCCAGTGATCCGTTCTGCCAACATGTTGGTGTATTCCATATCCCTTTGGGGGTCTTTATTGATAGCTCCGAACGACTTGAAATAATCTGAGGTATCAATAGCTCGACCTTTTAAATCAACGGAATTCCCTTGTTGATCCACGTAATTCCCAACCGCGTCCATGGCTTTTCCGATGGTAACACTTATGTCTGACCCTTTAGTGAAAAACTTGACTAAAAATTTCAGGATCTTGTAAGAGTTAATTTTTTCATCGCTCTCGACATAGTAGCGTTCTTGCCCTTGTTGTTCCAAAAACTGATGAATCAGGATAGGTGCCTCCAGCACAAAATGATAATTGAGCACTACCGGTACTACAAAGATCTTGGTAGCCTCGGTAGCATGTTGGAGATAATTGCAGCGTTGTGCCTCAATAGTGGTGCTGAGTAGTCCAAGTTTGAGTTTTTCCTCAATACGACCTGATCTGGATCTGGTACCTCCTGGAAAAAAGAGACTATGACAACCATAATTTAAAGCTTCGGTACTGTAGGTTTTAAGGGTCTCCAGGTACATCAGATTCTTTTTTCTTCGATCCACCTTGTAGGCACCCAGGCTGTTCATGAAATAGGCGAAAATCCCGATGTTAAACAGGTTTAAACCTGCTCCATAGATAAACGCTGGCAAACCCAAATATTGAATAACCCAACCAATCAGTGCGGAATCCAGATTACTGAAATGTGTAGGTACCATCACCACCGTACCAATTTTAGCCAAAGATCGCAACTGATCGATTTCCCCGTTGACCTGAATTTTATCCTGAAGATCCAGCTGCGCGCTAAATAAAGCACGAGGCCCTTTTAAGCGTGCGGCGTTCAACAGTCTGGCAAATCCAAAGGTAATGATGGTGCGAGCCATCCGATATCTGGATTGTTTAAAATTGCCGGCAATCTCCTCTGCGTAGCGGGTCACAATACTTTCTATCATCTCGGCGATTTCCCGATCACCAGTGTCACTGATTATTGGATTCAGATTGAGTAGTTGGGTTTTGATATCTGCCCAAAATTCCTCCTCATCTTCCGGGTCTACTTTCCAGGGGTTTCTTCTAATCCGATTGTTTTCAAGATATAGGGTCATTTCGAGCTCTTCCACCAGCTGTTGGTCGCCTAATCCGTTATGGAGCAGTTTACTGATCGTCTCATCAATAACGTTACTGACGAATTCCTTTCTATTCTTGCTCAGTTGCACCACCGGCCACTCACTTCTGGTGGGTAAAATTGGCGGGTAGGTTTTAGGGGAGTTGGAATGATTGGAACTCATGCCTGACTTTGATGCAGATTACAATATAGGAACATATTTCTAGTTTTGAGTTTTTAGTCAAGTTATCATCAACTTGAATTGCCGAACAAACAACCAAAAACCTAAGTAACTTCCTCTACTTTGATCACTGCGTCCAGATTCAGATCGCCATAGATATGAGGGTAGAGTTGGCCCTCCTGCTGAAGGTCTTCAAAGCGTATTTCTGGAGTAACCTTGAGTGGATCTATGGTGAGTAACAAAAGTTTTGATCGTCCTGCAAAGTATTTTTCCCTGGTGCGTTGAAGTTGTGAAGATGTACTGGCATGAATGAATCCATCAGACTGATTACCCTTAAAATGTGTGTCGGTCCGTTGCTTGTTCCAGCTATTGACATCAGTAATATGAAAAATCATTCTTTCGTGCTCTTGCCTTAATGGCAGATTAACTGGTAATAGCTTAACCGTGAAGTCGACAAACGCCTGTATATTATCACTGACCTCTCTAAGTTTGAAATCGCGGGTTAAGCCAAATAGTTTAATCGACAGGACCTGATAACCTCTCCATCCGATGTATAGTGCAAAAATTCCTGCGAATAGTAAGAACAAAGTGGGCCATGGATCCAGAAAGTTCCGATAAAATGCTACCGCCGTAAAAGGTACGGCGATACCTCCACTAATAAGATAAAGCATGGCTTTTCGGTGCCCAAAGGTGAGGTCCTTGATTTGTGTTAAATCGAATTTCTCCCGCTTATTGCGATAATTAATGGTTAAACTGGATTCACCCAAAAATATCTTGTTGGACTCATCATTGATTCTTTCAAGATAGCAATAGGCTCTTACCGTCTCAGAAGTAGACATGACTGTCGGTAAAGCTAACCAAAAAATGGTCACACCAACGGCATGACCATCTTTTCATTCATCTATATAAAAAAACTAGTTTTTGCTAAATTCCTCAATGAGCTATTTAACACCAAAAAACTATTTCTGGATAATCTGAATTTCCGTAGATTGCTCTAGCTTGGTAATGTTATCCTCAGCACCAGAGTCGCAGCTGTTTACATAGCCGAGCACAAACATTGCAGCCAGGCAAGCCATCATACCTTTTAGAATTCTCATGTGATCTTGTTTGTAAAAAAATATATAGCTGGAATACAAAAATACCCTTATTCAGGGCCTGAAAAAGTAAGATTTCCTTTAAATAGTACAACTGAAAGGATTGATAAGATTTGCTAAATCTAAGCTAAAATGACAAAAAGATCTCTTTTTGTACTGGCTTTTGGAAGTTTGTTGGTGTTTACATTGCTTGGATGGATTATTCTAGGCTACTTCGGACCGGTTTCTTTAGGTAGTATGCTTGCCCAGGGGTTACAGCCAGGGATGCAATTGCTGATAGGACTGGCTTTAGGCACCCTGATAGGGTTTCTGGCATGGTCCATAGTGACATTGCCCTTTTTAAGAAATACCAGGAGATTTTTTGTAGATATTATTGGGCCACTAGAGCTCACCTGGATAGAGGTGATCATTATTTCCTGTTGTGCTGGGATTGGAGAGGAAATCCTATTTAGAGGAGCCATACAACCACACCTGGGAATTATATGGACCTCAATTTTATTTGTGGCTTTGCATGGGTATATCAATCCGTTTAACCTCTCAATGACAGCTTATGGAATATTCATGGTTCTGGCGATTTGTTTTTTAGGATGGGCGGCCCTTAGATATGGGCTAATAACTGTTATTGTGGCCCATACAGTGATTGACGTAATTCTTTTATATTTGTTAACCAAAAGTTATTCAACTGGTACTGAAGATGTTCCTCTTGAATGATAGTATCAATACAATTACCTAATTTCTAGATTAGAGATATGAAAAAGACGATTTACCTGCTGGTAGGCTTGTTATTCGGCTTCAAGCTCAACGCACAAAATTATCTGGTCTATGTAGCCGCAGAATCTGAAGACGAGGTTTCGTTGGTTCAATTTGACGGGAAAGAGGCAAAGTCGATCGAGGATATTGCCGTGGGAGTTTGGCCTGCGGAAATTGAAGGTCCTCATGGGGTAACCGTCGATCCAGATGGTAAACATTGGTACCTTACGCTAGCACATGGTAATCCTTTCGGAACCCTATACAAATACAGTACAGAAACCAACCGTTTGGTGGGTCAAACTACACTGGGATTGTTTCCTGCTACCATGCAAATCTCAACCGCCACCGGATTATTATATTGTGTTAACTTCAATCTGCATGGTGATATGGTGCCCAGTACGGTTTCGGTGGTGGATCCTGAGACTATGACGGAGTTGACTAGAATCACAACTGGTGCTATGCCTCATGGATCACGTATTAGTCCCGATGGTACCAAACATTATTCGGTAGCCATGATGTCGGGAGAGCTGTTTGAAATAGATGCATTGAGGCTTAAAGTGAACCGGGTATTGAATCTGGATGAGGCCGTAGATCCTCATGCAAATCATACAGTACATGCCGGTCATGAATCACATGGAGCTCACCAGATGAAGCACAGCAAGGTAAAACCTACCTGGGTAATCCCTCACCCACAAAACAATAAGGTATATGTGGCAGGAAATGGCTCTGATCAGGTTCTGGAGGTAGACCTGGACAAATGGACCGTTACCAATCAATATGCAACAGGTAAAGGCCCATACAATGTGGAAGTGAGTCCCGATGGAACCAAGATGGTGGTTACCTATAAATCCGAAGGGGCTACTGGGGTATGGGATCTAAGAACTGGAAAAGAGCTGGCTAAGATCACCAACAGCCGCAAAGTGTCTCATGGCATTGCCATTGCCCCGGATAATAAGTTTGCATTTGTCTCGGTAGAAGGAGTAGGTGGTGAGCCTGGGGCAGTTGATGTGATCGATCTTACTCGACTTAGGTTAGTATCAACCGCTGAAGTTGGCAAGCAAGCCGGTGGAATCGGGTTTTGGAAAATGTATGATTAGCCTGACCATTTATCCGACCTCCAAACCGCTGTAGTAAACAAATCAACCGAAAGCGGACAATAACGTTAGCATAGGTTAGTTATCAATACAAGCTGTTCGTATAATCTTGTGAACCGGGTTACTGTATCGATCTTCCCCAGATACATTCTGGTGGTTATTCTCCTTTTCCTGTGTGGTCTAGCTTTTGGCCAGCAGTACAATTTTCGCAGCTACTCTTTGGAGCAGGGATTGCCACAATCCCAAGTCAACGCATTGATCAAGGATCAAAAGGGTAATCTGTGGGTTGGCACTAACGGTGGTGGTCTTTGCCGTTTCAATGGAAAGGAGTTCCAAACCTTTACCAAAAAACAAGGACTGCCAGATAATGTGATCACATCACTTCATCAAGATCAATTAGGTCGCATCTGGATAGGAACTACTAAAGGGATTGCAGCATACGACGGAAATAGTTTTAAACATTACTACCAACCTACCGGTGATAAGAATGGGTTCTATTATTGGATAGACAGTGATGAACAGAATAGGGTTTGGGTGCTTGGAGTTGAAAATCAAGGTGTTAATCAGCTATTATATCTTGAGGATGATCGATTCCATAACCTGATTCCCTTATACCCTGAGTTGAGCGATAACAATTTTATTACAGGAGGCATGATCGATGAAAATCAAAACCTTCTGATCTCCACTAAAAATGGCCTATTCCAATTTGATGGCAGTAGACTTCAACTCTCTGGTTTGGAGGATTTATTCCCAGAGGAGTATACAGTGCAAATAGGTTTCAGGGATAGAGAAAATAGATTATTGATAGCTGCTGGCGTTTTTCCCAAAATTACTGAGCTATACGAATATCACCTCGGTGAATTGACAGAAGTTGACTTACCTCCGGGTTACCAACTCAATCAGCTTAAAGCCCCTTTCGAGGATAGTAATGGTAATCTGTGGATTCCGGTAGTTGATGATGGCGTGATGCGGGTTTCTTATGATGAGCAAAGAAACCCTTCCTACATGACATTTAATCGAAGTAATGGCTTACCAATTAATCAAATCAACAGCATTCTGGAAGACCGAGAGGGAAATATCTGGTTCGGGTCTGATGGAGGAGGCTTGATCAAGTTCAGCAGCGAAAAGTTCGTGGCACTTAACCTTGATGATGGACTTTCTTCTGAATTAATCTGGTCAATATCACAGGATCAGGCAGGAGACTACTGGTTTGGGAGTGTTGATGGAGCCATTATCAAATATGATGGCAATGAAATAACCAATGTGGCGGTCAGTGAAAATTCACAGATTGGTTTTGTCAGGAAATTCTTACCACTGGAAAGTGGTAATATACTCATAGGATCAAATAAGGGTCTCTGGGAATATGATGGCAAAGACTTCGCTAAAGTCAACCAAGCTTATAGATTGGACGAATCAGCCACCATAGCAGATATGATCAGGGATGGCAACGACTTCCTGTTCAGCGTACCAGGTATGGGAGTAGGTCGCTTTAACGGGGAACAAACGGTGTTTATCAATACAGAAAGCGACAGTATTGTTGGCAATCACATTGATCATTTGATGATGGATTCCAAGGGTAATCTATGGATGGCCACAAAGTCGATGGGTGTCACCAAATACCAGGGTCAACCATTAAGCCAACTGGAACCTAAAGATCAAGGTGGTGGTCCAAGAGTACAGAATTTCAATTCTTCCAATGGTCTAAACAACGATTATATCCTGCAAATAGCAGAAGATAAGATTGGAAACCTCTGGTTTGCCAGTTACGGGGGTGGACTAAATATTTATGATGGTAGTGATTTCTGGTATCTGGATATGGAATCTGGACTCACCTCTGACAATATCTATTCTGTGATCGCTGATGATGAAGGAAATATTTGGGCTGGGACTCAAAACGGAGTAGATAAAATTACCCTTGATCAGAATGGAAGTGTACTTAGTATCATTAACTACGATAAATACGACGGTTTCACCGGTATTGAAGCCAATGGGATGGCCAATTTCAAGGATGGCGACGGTAATCTGTGGTTTGGCACCATAAAGGGAGTAATGCGCTACAAGCCCTCAGCGGATCAAACTAACCCAGTGCCACCAGTCACCAATATTACAGACCTCAAACTCTTTTTCAAGCACGTAGATTGGAATCAGGAGAGCTATCAGAAATATCTATCAGGTGTACAGTCCTGGAATAAGCTGCCTCAGGACCTTTCCCTTCCTTACGACATGAACCATGTCACTTTTAACTTCGAGGCACTGAGTTTTCAAGTTCCTGAGAAAGTAAAATATCAATGGAGGTTGGTTGGGTTAGATAAAGAGTGGACACCGGAGACATCCAAAACTGAGGCTGTTTACCCTAATTTGTCGCCGGGAGTATACACTTTTCAAGTCAAGGCTAGCAACAATGATGGTGTATGGAATGAAACGCCCTCTAGCTTCTCATTTGTAGTGCAACCTCCATGGTGGGGCACCTGGTGGTTTCGAATACTGCTGGTGATGGCAGTGGTGGGATTGGTTACCGGGATCTACAAATGGCGTACACACAGCATAAAAAAGAAGCAGATTGAACTGGAAAAAATGGTTAAGCAAAAAACCAAAGAGGTGGTAAAGCAGAAGGATGAGATTCTGGTGAAATCAAGAAAGCTAAAAGAATCGTATGACAATTTGGAATTGCTTAGCGAAGTGGGTAAAAGCATCGCATCCAATCTTTCGGTAAGTAAGATAATCGATACCGTTTATGAGAATGTAAATGATCTTATGAAAGCGGAGGTTTTCTGGATCGGTATTTACCGTAAAGATAAGGACGCCATTGAATTTCAGGGCGGGATTGAAGCTGGCAAAAAGTTGGTAAATTTCTGCTGTTCGCTATCGGAAGACAACCGACTGGCCGTTTGGTGTTTTAAGAATAAACAAGAGGTGTTCATTAATGATTATTCCAAACAGTATAAGGATTATACCGACAAAAAGCTGGATGCCATAGCAGGAGAACCAACCAAGTCTATCATATATGTACCACTTATCTCACATGGAGAAGCAATAGGAGTATTATCGGTGCAAAGCTATGAGAAAAATGCTTATGGAGAGCATCATCTGAGCTTGATCCGAAATATTGCCGTGCACACCAAAATAGCCCTTGAAAACGCTTCGGCGTATGAAAAGATCACTGAGCAGTCCATGGATCTGCTTCATCAAAAGCAGCAGATTGAGCATAAGAATCAGGAGTTGATGGAATTGAATAAAGAGAAAAACCATCTGATCGGTATCGTAGCTCATGATTTGCGCAATCCGCTGACCAGTGCGCTTACCATCGGCGGTTTGCTAAAGAGTGGCGAAGAGCTTTCTGAAGAGCAAAAGGAGTATACAGTTCATATGGTCAATGCCATGGAGCGTATGAACAACATGGTGAATAGGATTCTGGACATTAAAGCCATTGAAAGTAAGAGTATCGAACTCAATTTACAGCGAACCAATTTTGCGGACGTGCTCCAGGAAGTATGCGGAAGTTTTAAGGATGCCTTGGACAAAAAAAAGCTTGAGTTTCAATTGTCTCAGGAGCATCCTGATCCGGTGGCCATGGTGGATCGCAACTATTTGACACAGATCTTCGAAAACCTGGTATCCAATGCCATAAAGTTCTCACCTCCGAATCGAAAGATCTCGGTGGATATCTTACAGAATAATGGACAAATTATAACCGAAATAACCGACCAAGGGCCAGGATTGACCGAAGAAGACCTACCAAAGCTATTTCAAAAGTATCAGAAGTTAAGCGCCAAACCCACTGCAGGTGAACAGTCGACTGGGTTAGGATTGTCTATCGTAAAGAAGTATGTAGAAGCTATGGATGGAAGAGTATGGGCGGAAAGCCAACCAGGAGAAGGTGCTACTTTCAAGGTCGAGTTTAATGTAGACCATTAGAAATAATCCCCTTCTTCCTCCAAAATTTTCGTTTCAGGCAAATGATTCCTTAGCGATTGAAGCATCACCGAATCCGTCTCTGCCCCCCAAACGTACACGGTTTTAACTTCAGGCAGGTGGACCAAATTCAGGATTCCGGTATTCGAAAGCTCTGAATTGGATAGATTAATATTTTCCAGTAGACCGAGGTCCTTAAGGTAGGTGAGTCCCTCACCGGTAACACGGGTTTTGGGAAGATAGAGATCTCTCAAGTTGGTCATCTTGCCTACAGTAAACAAAGCATCGTCATCAATATCAGCTCCTGGCAATGAAATCTTAGAAAACAGTGGGGCGTAGGATCTCAGCTTTTCAATGGAATTGTTGGTGATCAATGCCGGAGGCATCTGCATGGATACGGTAAAGAATCCCTGGTATTCCTGATCCTGTTCAATTACCAGTCCGATATCCTCGCCCAGGGAAGTTAACTCTTTGGTCAAAGCCTCAAGTTCATTTTGTTGCCGCATTTTAAGTCGCTCGGATTGATAGAGATTCGGTAGATATTGATCCAAAATAGCAGTTAGGGTATCAGAGGGCTCATTACCCACAACCATTTTTTCTTCTCCTCCTGTTTGAATCCACCATTCAAACAGATCTATTTCAAAAGGCTCCAATTGAGGCTTTTCGGAGGGAGGCATTCTTTCATCGTCCTCTAATGGAAGTATCAATCTATGAAAAAGTTCACTTTGAAGGGGGTCATTTGCCACAACTAGGAGCTTTTCACTGTCTCCACCTTTCATAAGACTGGTGTAAGAGGTTAATACTAGCCCCCCTTTAGTTTTGAACTGATTGTGACAACTTTGACATTTGTCTTCCATGATAGGCATGATAAGGTCCTCAAAAACCACTAACTCGGCGGGCTCCTTTAATTCAACCGGTGAAGGCTTATCCGGTCGTAAACTAGGCATATGTTCAGTCAGAAAATCTTGTCCATGTGTGATGGTTCCCCCTAAGTGACTGGTAATGATCACCAAAGCTCCAGCTAGAAATAGAAATCCTTGATAAGGGGCCTGGATCATTTTCTTTACTTGTCGATTTGGCCACCAGTAAAAGAAAGCAGCGCTGTTCAATGCGATCATCAGAAGTACACCTCCCCAAAGGTGTTGCTTTATCAATTGACCACCATATTCTCCACTTTGGAATAATAAAAATCCACCCACTACGGTGATCAAAGTGGTAACGGCCGAGATTAATAATAGGGGACCGATTAATACAGAAAAGTCAAACAGTTTCGAGTGTTGATTACCCCTCCATTTCTGGTAGATGCTTAAACCTTCAAAAGTCAGGGTCAGCAGTACCAGCACGATGGGAAAGTGAAGTAGTAATGGATGAAACCTACCGAAGAAGACTAATAAACTCCAGGATTCCTCGGGAACAGGGATAAACGGAAAACTCACCACCAACAAAGCGGTTGTTAACAGGAATACCAGTAAAAGTTTTCTAGATCTAGAACTCACAAATAAACAGTAAGCAGCTCAAACACAAATTCCCTCCAATTTACCAGTACTATCAGCAAAATGATCAGTTGGCACTCCCATGGTGTTCAGTAAGGTTAAATAAAGGTTGGCTAAGGGAGTATCCTGCTGATAGATGATATTTTGACCGGTATCCAATTTGCCTCCACCACTTCCGGCGATTACTATAGGCAGATTTGAAGCCCGGTGTTTATCACCATCCCGCAGACTTGAACCATAAAGTACCACGGAATTATCAAGCAATGACCTGTCACCTTCATTCATGCTGCTGACCCTGTCAAGAAAGTACTTAAACTGCTTTGAATGCCAAAGATTTATCTTGCCATACATTTCAATTCGCTTGGGATGACCACGATGGTGTGAAATACTGTGGTGGCCCCCTTCCACACCATCCAAAAATGAAAAACTGCGATTACTAACAGAGTTACCAAACATAAAAGTAGTAACCCTGGTGGCATCGCTCCATAGCGCCAAAGCATTAATATCCATCATCAATCTCACTTTCTCGGTGGCATCCACACCGGAATTCAACTCGATGTAGTCGTTTAATCGAACATTCAACCTGATAAGCTCCTTCTTAATGTCAGGCGTGATATTGGCCTCGAAATCTTTAAGGTCATCAGCAGAATCCAGCCGTTTTTCTACAGATCTCACTGATTCAAGATACTCGGCCATTTTGTTCTGATCGGCAGCACCTAACTGCCGATTCAGGCTTTTGGCATCTTCTAGTACCAGGTCAATCACACTTTTTTTCCAAGGGTTTTCCTGGACAGGTGTTACTCCCGGCACAAAATTTCGGAACAACCTGTCAAAAGCAAATCTGGGATTTACTTCCTTGGGTCTCGGTCGTGTAGGACTTTCCCAACTTATCGAGGATCCATATAGTCTGGTATAGCCTACCAATTCGTCAACACCACCCTTTACCGGATCAAGTCCGTATTCCAGTGAAGGAAACCTGGTTCCTTCACCAATATGCTGGGCCAGGATCTGGTCCATTGATGTTCCTTTTACATCAATATTGGCTCCTGTGGTTTTTTCGATAAGTCTGCAAGTAAGGAAAGGAGCTGTTTTTGTGTAGTGCCCATCTGTTCCCTTAACATCGACCAGATTGTTTTTAAGTTGTCCTAATATTAGTAGGTCTTTTTTGTAAGCTTCGAGTGGCTTCAGGGTTGGTGACATATCGAAATTTCGACCTACCCTTGAAGGTGTCCAATAATCTTCACGAACCCCATTAGGAAAGTAGAAAACTGCAAGCCTAACTGGTCTGTTTTTTTCCAGGAAACTTTCGGCTCGCACCCCTGGTGGTATCATGGCATTGAGAAAGGGCAGGGCTACAGTCGCTCCCATTCCTTTTAAAGCCCTTCTTCTGGAAATTTGCCAGGATTTCATCAATTAATCGCTTTTAGTTTCAATATAAAACTTTACCAACTAAGTTACACATCGCTACCTACATTATGGTCTACCACCACTTTATCGGTCTTCTTGTATTGGAAAGGGTAACTAAGTACCACCTCTTCAATAAAGGGTACTGGATCAAACTGATTATCTACCAGTGTTTCTGAGAGTTTTTCAATGGTTTTGGTGTCCTTAAACTGGATGGATCGACCCAAGGCAAAACCTAACATTTTCCGAGATATGGCCTTGGCAAATCGATCTTGCTTGGAATCTAGAATTGTTCGAAGTTCGGCGGCACCGGTAAAAATCTCACCGGATTTCAAGCTTCCGCTTACATCGATAGGTTCTATGGAGTTACCATAGTTAGTTCTCCACCTTCCAATAGCGTCAAAGTTTTCGAGCGCAAAACCAAGATCGTCCATGTCCTGGTGGCACCCAAAACAGGCAGGATCTTCACGGTGAATTACCAGTGCTTCTCTCAAAGTGATTTCATCATGTATTTCTTGGGTAGTTTCCAGATCCGGAACATTAGGTGGTGGGGGTTTAGGTGGTGTACTAAGTACTTTTTCCATCACCCATTTCCCCCGCAACACCGGGCTGGTCCTATTGGGTAGGGAGGTGGTAGTAAGTACACTGGCCATCCCCAAAATACCCCCTCTCTCAGGTTCCTGCAGTTCCACTTTCCTAAAATGCTCTCCTTGAATACCATCAACCCCATAATGATCAGCCATGGTTTGGTTGAGAAAAGTGTACTGACCATTCAACAACTCAAGAAAATTTCTACTGTCATTAAGTGTATAATAAAAAAACTCTACGGTTTCTCCGTACATAGAAGTACGCAAGTCCTCATCAAATTCTGGGAACAGGTCTTGATCCTTCTCGAATTCTGGTTGGATCAGGTTATCAATTTCCAACCATTGGGTGACGAAGCTTTCCGCCATTCGTTTTGATTTGGGGTCGCTCAGCATTCTTCGAACCTGTGATCTGAGCAATTCCGGATCTCGAAGATCGCCTCTGTAAGCTGCTTCCAGTAATTCAGTATCTGGTATGCTGCACCACAGGAATGATGAAATACGGGTTGCTAATTCAAAACCACTGATAGGATAGGGGTCCGTCAGTGGAGGGTCTGCTTCTTGTCGTATTAAGAAGTGATGAGAAACCAACACCGCCTTTAATACCTCCTGAATGGCATAGTCATATGCATGCTCGGTATTGGTCTGAGCACGGTAAACCTCTTCAAAAAATACTAATAATTTCTCTCGTTCAGCCGGGTTAAGATAGCGCCTGAAGGCGAGTGTACCAAACGACATTATTGCGGCTTGTGCACGTTCCAATGTAGTTTCATATGCCAAATCTCGATCATGAACCAAGGCATACCACCAAAACTTTAAACGTTGAAACCATGAATGCACGTTATCCGGCACATGCTGGTGCCATAGCTCTGGGCTTTCATACATTTGTTGAATAACGCTTTCTGAGATTTGAAAATAGCGTTCCATTAGCAAAGGCGTGATGTAGAGGGTTCCGGAAAAGTTATCAAAACCCTCACCTCCACCAGGATCGCGTGGGAGTAGCGAATCGGTTTTGATGGATATTCCCGTTAAGTCATCAATCGCATACTCGTATTCCCGATTACTAAGCCTACGAGCGGTAATTAGACCTGGATCAGGTTTGTCTAGGGCATCGTGTATATATTTTTTGATGTAGAAAAGAAGGGTATCTTTCTCATTTTTGGTCAGGGGCCTTCTTCCCTCCGGAGGCATGGTGCCGTTTTCCACTTGCTCGATGACATTGAGAAATACCGCTCCTTGGCGTTGAATGCTGAGAATAAAATCGAATTGATTTAAATTCAATCCTCCCTTTTTGTCGTCAGCATTGTGGCAGGCCCGGTTACAATTTTCA
>JANQPK010000386.1 GCA_028289505.1 Cyclobacteriaceae bacterium | reverse complement strand
GGTTTCGGTATTAATAATGGACATAATGATGAATAAAAAGTATGATAGAAGGTTGACCATGTGATATCAGTTCAAGATTGATATACAATTAATAATTACTTTTTAAAACTCCTTTTCTTTAAAAAAGTTTACCCTTACTATTTACCCGACTATCCCCTCCCCACAAACGGCATGTTAGTAGCCATAACCGTCAAGTGAAGTACATTGGCCTCTGGTGGTAGGCTGGCCATATAAACCACTGCTTCGGCTACATTATTAACATCCATAGTAGGTTCTACAGCGATATTTCCATCTGCTTGTGGAACCCCATGCTTCATCTTGCTGGCCATGGGTGTGGCGGCATTACCAATATCAATCTGTCCACAGGCGATGCCATATTTGCGACCATCCAATGCTACCGATTTTGTCAAACCCGTTATAGCATGCTTAGTAGCATTATAAGGCGCGGAGTTTGGTCGAGGAACCTGGGATGATATAGAGCCATTGTTAATAATCCTGCCGCCCATAGGTTGTTGATGCTTCATAGTTTTAAAGGCTTCCCTGATGCAAAGAAAAGCACCAGTAAGATTAACATCCACTACCTTCTGCCAATCTTCGTCGCTTAAATCCTCCAGCATTATACTGTTCTGGGTATTGGTACCTGCATTGTTGAACAATAAATCTACCCGCCCGAATTTTTCTACGGTCTTACGAAATAAGTTCGCTACTTCTGTTGCAATACTAACATCAGTTGGCACTAAAAGCACCTTGTGCTGGTGGTTAATTTCTTGAGCGGTTTCTTCAAGCTTATCCCTGTTTCTTCCAGCTAGGGTAACTGAAAAGCCTTTCTTTACCAAAGCTTGGGCCACACTCTTTCCAATGCCTGACCCTCCACCAGTAATTATGGCTACTTTATCGCTCATCACAGTTCCTGTTCGACAAATGATTCAACTATACTTTTCAGGGACGGATCGCCATGAAATCCTAAAGCTAGCGCTCTTTTGGTCTCAAACTCTCGTGGAAATGTCAATACGATGCTTTGTAAAAATGCATCGGGTTCCCAGTCGATCAGTTGTACCGCCTTTTGACCTGCCACCGCCCCCAAAGTATCTACCATATCCTTTATGGTTACCGTAAGGCCTGGCAGATTTACCACACGATTGGTTTTAAATGCTTGAGCGGGAATGTGTGCGGCATGAATAAAGTTATCCGTCACCTTTTGGGGAGAGAGGATCCATACCTTGGTATCTGCTGAAACCGGACAATTGGCCCTTTGACCTTGCAATGGTTCCCTGATAATGGAACTGATGAAGGAAGTGGTAGCTGCATTCGGTTTACCGGGACGAACCGCTATAGTTGGTAACCGCAGCGCTCTTCCATCAATAAAGCCCCGCCGGCTGTAGTCATTGATCAGCAAGTCTACCATCACTTTTTGGGTTCCGTAGGAGCTTTGGGGAGAAGGTGCCGTGTCATCCCGTATGAGATGTGAAAGTTCTATCCCATAGGCGGCGCAACTGCTGGCAAATACCAATACCGGAGCTCTTTTAATATAACGACAATGCTCCAATATCTGCATGCTGGCCTTGAGGTTTACGCTCATACCCAGGTCAAAGTTTTTCTCTGCCTCCCCACTAACCACTGCCGCCAGATGGAATATAAGGTCTGTTTGATCACCCAATAATGTGGTGATAGTATTGGAATCGCAGATATCACCTTCAAGGATCTCCAATCGTTCATCATCGGGTAAGCCAATTGCCTTACTCTTATCGAAAACTACTACCTGATCTATGGTTTCCGTGGGACGCCCATTTAAAGAGATTTGCCCCCTGTTCAGCAATTTCTCCACCAACTTTTTACCTATAAATCCTGCACCTCCTAAGACCACAATACGCATTTCGAGACCAATTTTATTTTATACAAATGGAAATATCCATGACATTACCAGTACCTGGGCTAATCCAACCAAAGAAATCACTGCTAACAATACTGTCCAGCTATTTAGAGCCTCTTTCTCAGTAAATCCACTCATCTTAGCCACTACCCAAAATCCACTATCGTTCATCCAGGAGATAAATAACGCACCGAATCCAATGGAT
>JANQPK010000373.1 GCA_028289505.1 Cyclobacteriaceae bacterium | reverse complement strand
ATAAAAGCATTTTTGCGTTGTGGCCGAGTACTTGACGAAAATGTAGGTAAGTTGATGGATTACCTGAAACAAAA
Source organism: Cyclobacteriaceae bacterium (assembly GCA_028289505.1). Classification (GTDB taxonomy): domain Bacteria; phylum Bacteroidota; class Bacteroidia; order Cytophagales; family Cyclobacteriaceae; genus SZUA-3. Next base: position 11,745 of record JANQPK010000373.1, on the reverse strand, counting down.
CCAGCTTTCCGATAATACCGTGATTATTTACACCGCAGACCAGGGACACTTTCTGGGAGAACACGGTTTTTTTAGTAAGCGATTTATGTATGATGAAGCTTTGAGAATGCCTCTGATTATCCGCTATCCCAACTCGGTTAAGGGGAATAGTGTTAATCAGGACATGATCATCAACGCGGATTTTGCACCTACCATACTCGATATAGCCGGGGTACCCATTCCAGGTGACATTCAGGGTCGGAGCTTTTTGAACAACCTGAAAGCACAAACACCAGCTGACTGGAGGCAGGAAATCTACTACCATTATTGGCAGCATCTTCTACATCGGGAGGTTGCCGCCCATATTGGAATACGCACCTCAGATCACAAGCTGATTTTCTATTATGGTTTACCGTTGGGTCTTACCGATCGGGAAGTCACACCACCTGAGTGGGAGATGTTTGATTTAGAAAATGACCCCTATGAAATGAAAAATATTTATGGTGATGATGCTCATAATTCGGTGCAAGATTCACTCAAACAAAAACTCAAACAGCTTCAGCTTGAATTTGATGACGAAGGTTTAGAGTATCCAGAAATGCTTGAAGTCCAGAGAGCGCATTTTTATTTGAGCAGATGATGATTAACAACATGAACATGCATACAAATGAATGATAAAAAAGTTGCCCTGGTTACCGGTTCGGCTACCGGAGTAGGTGCTGCTACTTGTAAGTTATTAGCATCGAAAAGTTGGGATGTGGTGATAAATTATTCACGCAGCGAAACTGAAGCGGAAGCTACCGCTGTCTCTTGTCGCGCTTTGGGTAGTGATGCCTTGGTATGTAAAGCCAACGTTGCTGAAGATGCAGATTGCCGTGATATGGTTGGAATGGTGGTAGAAAGGTTTGGTCGTATAGATGCCTTGGTCAATAACGCAGGTACTACTCGGTATTGCAGTTTTGATGATTTGGAGGGACTGACTAAGGATGACTTCATGTTTCTTTATGGGGTAAATGTGGTCGGTGCCTATCAGGTGACCCGGGCAGTAGTACCTCACCTTAAAGAAGCTACTAATCCTGCGATTGTGAATACCTCATCCATTAGTGCTATATCTGGTATTGGCAGTTCCATTGCCTATGCCGCCTCCAAGGGGGCTTTGTCTACCATGACTTTGTCACTGGCACATGCCTTGGCACCAGATGTTCGGGTTAATGCAGTGTGTCCTGGGTTTATTCAAGGTAGGTGGACCAAGGACTTTCTCCGGGATCGATATGATTCCGTGAAATCGGGTGTCGAATCAGCGACTTTATTGCAAAAGACCGCAGTGCCAGAAGATATTGCCAGAACTATTGTTTACCTAATCGAGGATGCGTTGATGACCACCGGTGAGATCTTGACCGTAGATGGTGGTAACTTACTAAGCCAGGGGAAATTATAAATTTCCTATATTATAGCCCTAATGGATTGAAGAAGTTGGGTGGTATATTTTTACTCCAATAAGGTTTAAAGGGGCTACTGGTTCACCAGGGCATCCTATTGCAATAAAATAAGATATGAAATTTGAACATGTAGCTATCAACGTTCCAGATCCCGTTGCTATGAGCAATTGGTACGTCGAACACTGCGGTTTACAGGAAGTCATACGACTGGAGGAGCCGCCTTACACTCGTTTTTTGGCCGACGACAATGGTAAAACCGCCATCGAGATTTACTTTAATCCCGATGCTCCGGTACCTGATTACCATTCACAAAATCATTTGGTCTATCACAACGCTTTTACTACCGCAGATATTGATGTTACCCAAGAAAAGCTCATTGAAGCCGGTGCCAGTTTTGTGGAGGATGTAAAGCTTCCCAATGGCACCCGGCTGGTGATGCTGCGAGATCCTTGGGGAGTGCCCTTGCAATTGGTGAATAGAGTAGATCCTTGGTATTAACCAATTAAGAATTAAAAATGAACAATTAGCAGTGAAGCGGCTGGTTTTCCAATTGTACATTGTTAACTGTTCATTGTAAATTGATAATGAACGATCCCTATATCCTAAAAAAGGAAAATGCCCTGGACCCTCCTGAGGGCTTCTTCAAAAAGCTAAAGTTTTTAGGCCCCAGTTTTATTCTATCCGCCTCCATCGTAGGCTCGGGTGAACTTATTGCCACCACTACCCTGGGTGCAAAAGCTGGGTTTGTCACTTTCTGGGTTATTTTGGTGAGTTGCCTGGTGAAGGTGGCGGTTCAACTGGAGATGGGTAAACACACCATACTTTATGGTGAAACTGCCATGCAGGCTTTTAACCAACTTCCAGGTCCAAAGTTTGGCAAGGCCAGATGGTCGGTGTGGTTGGTGTTTGTAGTAATGGTAGTCAAACTGTTACAACTTGGTGGTATCGTGGGAGGAGTGGCCCTGATTTTAAACATGGTATTGCCGTCCATATCCGTGGGTTTGGCTGCATTTATGGTGGCGGTGGTGGTGGCCCTGATAACCTTTAAGGGTTACTACAAATTTATTGAGCGGTTTTCCCTGGTGCTGATTGGCTTTTTTACCGCTTTCACCTTTATGGCCATTTACTTTCTAAAATTCACTGAGTATGGATTAAGCTGGTCCGATGTCTCAAATGGGTTAACCTTTCAGTTGCCGGTGGCTGCAGTGGCCGTAGCCATAGGTGCATTCGGTATTACCGGTGTAGGGGCTGATGAAATTATACACTACAACTATTGGTGTCTGGAGAAAGGCTATGCCGCACATACTGGACCATATGAAAAGAGTGAAGCGTGGATCAAGCGGGCTAAGGGATGGATCCGAGTAATGTATTTGGATGCATTGTTGGCCATGGTTATCTATACCGTGGTAACGGCAGCTTTTTACTTGTTAGGTGCTGCAGTACTACACGCCCAGGATCGGATACCTGAAGGATACGAGATGGTAGAATCGCTGTCCGCTATGTATACAGAATCCATAGGTCCTCAGGCAAAGCCCGTTTTTTTACTAGGTTCATTTATGGTTTTATTTAGCACTTTATTTGCCGCCTTAGCTGCTTGGGCTCGACAGTATTCCGATCTTTTTGGGCAAATGGGTTGGATCGATTTTTTCAACATGGAGACACGCATGCGAAGCATTTCCATTTTAGCTTGGGCTATGCCCTTACTCTGGGCCAGCTTGTTCGTATTTATCCAACTACCAGTATTGATGGTGATCAGTGGCGGTATAGTGGGATCTATTTTGCTCTTGTTGGTGGTTTATGCCACTTTACAATTCCGTTACCGGCGCACACCGGCGGAGTTCCTGCCCAGCAAGATGTACGATCTTATTCTATGGATAAGTGTTCTCACCATAGCTTGGGTAGCCGTATATGGATTGGTTCAGTTAGCCAATTAGTGAATCACCTACCTGAAGCTTCCTTACCATAAATTCAGCTACAACTAGGTTAGGCACCCAGCACAACCAGGAAACAATAAGGTAGGCATCGAGGAAGTCCATGCCCAACCCTGACTGCATAAAAGGCAGGTAGATCCTTAACATTACGGCCGCAAAAGCTAATGCATAGCTCCTTACCATCCATTGCTGGTGAGCACTTATATTCATGATCTTAATCCTTTGGAAGGCCATGTAGGTGGTAAACAACCAGCACACTGCCAGCAGACTGAATCCCAATTGACTGACAATTCCACCGGTAGCATAAAAAGCAAGATAAAGTCCGGAGAGCCCACTGATAAAAACCGCTGCCACGTAGATCTTACCTAAATTGCGGTGGAGGGAGATCCGGGTTTGTCGCAATTTAGTGCTGAACTGAGACCAGCCGGTAAGCAGTGATAGTCCCCCCAGGAAGATATGCAAACGGAACGCAAGGTTCCAGATGGTAGATTCCAATATCTCAGGGGTCTTTTGAGACAATAAGCCCTGAGATTCATCCATGACGAAATACAGCAGGGGATACAAACCCACACCTATAGCCAAGAATGCAAAAAGGAACCAAAGTGGTCTGTTTAGAAATTTCATGGTGATAATATGGTGATTTTTTTAGTTAATTCGCCATTTTTAGTAATTGGAAATAATGCTATCGAACATGTCGCCAAAAGAGCGGAGAGGTAACTGGTACCCGGTGTTATTGGGATTAATGATCGTGATTCTGGGCTGTGCAGATAGCCCCGAGGGAAAGCTGGAGGTACCTTTGGGTCCTGATTTCAGTATGCCTAAAATAGACTTCCATTCACACTACCGGGCGGATCGGGACTACCTCATTCCCCTGATGGATAGCTTCAATCTAAAGTCTGTATTGGTGGATGTGGGAAGGGTTGATACCACCCTTTGGCATCAACAACGGCAGGGCTTGATTGCCAACTTCCAGCAGCACCTGGATCAATACTATTTCTGCACCTCATTCACCGCAAACGGCATTGATGCACCGGATTATGCGGAAACCATTATAAATCACCTCAAGCATGATCTGGAGCTTGGAGCTCGAATGGTAAAGGTATGGAAGAATTTTGGAATGGTCTCTAAAGATGCGTCTGGTGAATACGTACAAATCGATGATCCAAGGATACAACCAGTGTGGGATTTTCTAACAGAGCGTAAGGTGCCAGTGCTGTCCCATATTGGTGAGCCATTACAGGCCTGGCGTCCACTTGATCCGGATAATCCTCATGCCGGATATTTTGGAAGAAACCCCAAATACTATGCTTACCTGCATCCTGAAATTCCCAGTTGGGAGACCATTCAGGAAGCCAGAAATAATTGGTTAAGTAAAAATCCAGATTTAGTGGTAATTGGAGCGCATAATGGTTCTATGTCGCATAATGTTGGGATAATAGCTGAAATACTGGATCAATACCCAAATTTCCATGTGGAACCGGCAGCCCGATTTGGAGACCTTATTAGACAAGACTCAGATTCAGTACGTAACTTCCTAATAAAGTACCAAAGCCGGTTTTTATATGGCACCGATTTGGGAGTTTCCGGGGAAGCTTCCAAAATGTCTGATGAAGAACTGGTTCAGGAAAGGCAAAGAATTGCCAATATGCTGGGACGACATTGGCACTATTTTACTGAATCTGGAAAGGTAACTTTCGATACCCATTTCCTTGCCAGTCCTAAGGAAGTTCAGGGATTGAATCTTCCAGACAGTGTACTGAGAAAAATATATTATCAGAATGCGGTTCGTATTCTTTCAATTAAAAGTTGACAATTAAAAATTATATAAATGGAAATATTAGGTGCTCAATATATTGGAAAAACAAGCTCTACTCAGGGTGAAGAAACCTTTAACGGAATCGATCCACGATCAGGAGATATTCTGGAACCATCCTTTCACGAAGCCACTGAGGATGAGATCAATCAAGCAGTTGAGTTGGCGGAGCAGGCTTTTCAAACCTATCCTAAGCTTCCGGCATCAAAACGAGCAGATTTTCTAGATGCTATTGCAGAAGAAATCGGCGCCTTAGGTCATGCGCTTTTACAAAGAGCGGAAAGCGAAACCAGTTTACCCTTTCCCAGGCTGCAAGGTGAATGTGGCCGTACTATGAACCAGTTGAAACTGTTTGCCCAGGTAGTACGAGAGGGATCATGGGTAGATGCCAGAATTGACACTGCACTGCCAGATCGATCGCCTATACCACGGCCAGATTTGAGGCATATGTTAGTGCCACTGGGCCCGGTGGCAGTTTTTGGTGCCAGTAACTTTCCTTTGGCATTTTCGGTGGCGGGTGGTGACACTGCCTCAGCTCTGGCAGCGGGTTGTCCGGTAGTAGTAAAAGGTCATCCTGCACATCCGGGAACCTCTGAAATGGTTGCCAGAGCCATTCTGGCAGCAGCAGAAAAGACAGGTATGCCCGACGGTGTGTTTAGTATGGTAAATGGGCAATCGCATCAAGTAGGTTCACTATTAGTCAAAAATCCCTTAATTCAGGCGGTAGGCTTTACCGGATCTTTCAGGGGAGGAAAAGCATTATTTGATATTGCAAATCGCAGAGAAGTACCTATTCCGGTATTTGCTGAAATGGGAAGTACCAATCCGGTATTTATTTTACCAGAGGCTCTGAAAACCAGGGGAGAGGCTATAGCTGCAGGTTTGGCAGGGTCGGTAACCCTGGGAGTAGGTCAATTTTGCACCAATCCGGGCTTGTCATTTTTACCACAAGGTAGTGAGCAAATGGCTTTCGCTAAGGTTTTGGCAGATAAGGTCAATGAAATGTCCATGGGACCGATGCTTTCCCAGGGTATTAAAGATGCCTATGATCAAGGTACTAGTCATCTATCTGACGATCCAGCAATTGAGAACCTTGCCGAAGGGTTAAGTAACCAGGAAAAATATGCAGTGAATCCTCGCATATTCGCAGTAGAGTTTAATGAATTTAAACAAAGACCAGAATGGTCACATGAGATATTTGGTCCATCAAGCATCATGGTAAAAGCGAGCAGCAAGGAAGATTTGCTTAAGGCAGCATATGATTTAGAAGGTCACCTTACTGCCACTGTTCATGGTACCGATACAGATCTTAACCAGTACGCGGACCTGATCCAGATTCTGGAACGCAAGGTAGGGCGAGTGGTGGTTAACGGTTTTCCCACTGGGGTGGAGGTGTGCCATGCTATGACCCATGGTGGTCCGTATCCTGCGACAACCGCTCCTCAGTCCACATCGGTTGGTACCAATGCCATTAAAAGGTTCGTACGACCCTTATGTTTTCAGGATTATCCTCAGGCGCTTTTACCGGTGGAGTTACAGGATCTTAATCAGTTAGGTGTTTTGAGACTAGTAAATGGAGAATTCACCAGAATGGGTTTAACAAATGACCATGACACAAATGGTGATTGAGGAATTAGAAATTAGGAAAAACAATCCTTCAGTCCTTCAATCCTCCAGTCATTCACTCATTTATCAGTCGTAATCCCGCTACCGCCACCAGGGCAGCGGTTTCAGTACGCAACCTGCTATTGCCCAGAGATATCGTTCGAAACCCTTGCTCTTGGGCTTGCCGCAGTTCTTGATCACTGAAGTCCCCTTCCGGACCGATCAGTACACAGCAGTCAGTCAAGTGTTGGGTAGCTTGGGTTATAGGTATAGCTTCTTCACTGAGGTGGGCTAGGAGCTTAGTGCTTTCAGGGTCAACCAAAGAAAAAAAATCGTCCATTGGAAGCAAGTCATTGATAGCTGGTAACGTTGCCCGTAAACTCTGCTTCATGGCACTGATTGCTTTTCTTTGTAACCGTTCAAGACGGAGTCTGTGCCGCTCCGAATGTTCACACTCCACAAATGTGATGCGAGCCACTCCCAGTTCCACAACTTTTTCCACCAGCCATTCTATTCGCTCCAACCGTTTGGTAGGTGCAACCGCTAAATGAATAGAAACTGGTTGGGAGGTTTCTGGTCGCCGGTCAACAATAGTAAAGGATACCTGTTTAGGATTGGTTTCTAAAATCATTACCCGGTAAAAGGTGCCTTTACCATCAACGACATCTATGGTATCGTTAACTTTTTTGCGAAGCACTTTTACACAATGCCTGGATTCTTCCGGATTAAGGTGATGGACACCTTCGGGAATCTCAGGTTGATAGAACAGTTGCACCTATCGTTCAGCCAAATCTACATAAGGTCGATTCTTGTGTCCGGTATAAACCTGTCTGGGTCGGCCTATTGGTTCATGATTCTCCCGCATCTCTTTCCATTGAGCAATCCAACCGGGCAATCGGCCTAAAGTAAACATTACGGTGAACATCTCAGTGGGAATACCCATGGCTCGATAAATGATTCCGCTGTAGAAATCCACGTTGGGGTATAATCTCCTGGAGACAAAATAATCGTCACTGAGGGCGGCTTCTTCTAACCTTTTGGCGATATCAAGAACCGGGTCGTTCACACCGAGCTTTCCTAGAACCTCGTCGGTAGCTTTTTTGATAATGGTAGCCCTGGGATCATAATTCTTGTAAACTCGGTGACCAAATCCCATCAACCTGAAAGGATCATTCTTGTCCTTGGCTTTGTCCAGATACTTGTCAGCATCCCCACCACTTGCTTTGATGCCTTCAAGCATCTCGATAACTGCCTGATTAGCACCACCATGAAGGGGTCCCCATAAAGCACTGATTCCAGCGGAAACAGAGGAGTATAAACTGGCCTGGGAGCTGCCCACAATCCTTACGGTAGAGGTGGAACAATTTTGTTCATGATCTGCATGCAGGATCAGTAGTTTATCTAGTGCGTCTGCCAATACCGGATCTACATGATATTCTTCAGCTGGTGTGGCAAACATCATCTTGATAAAATTCTCGCAATAATTGAGTCTGTTATCCGGATAGTTGACAGGGTGCCCGATTTCATTCTTGTAGGTCCAAGCAGCCATGGTAGGCATCTTGGCAATAATCCTGATGATACTAAGATCTACCTCTTTCATGGAGCGTTTAGGATCCAACGATTTGGGGTAGAAAGCGGTCAAGGCTGATGCTAAAGACGATAAAACCCCCATGGGATGGGCATTGCTGGGGAATCCATCTAAAATATCTTTAATCTCTTCATGCACCAGAGTATGCATGGTAATGGCTGAACGCCAATCTTCAAATTGCTGTTCTGTAGGAAGCTCTCCGTAAATGAGCAGATAAGCTACCTCCAAGAAGGTACTGCGTTCTGCCAATTCTTCAATGGAGTACCCTCGATATCTTAAGATACCTTTCTCTCCATCCAAAAAAGTGATCGCGCTTTTGGTGGAACCGGTGTTCTTAAATCCAGGATCTATGGTTGTGATACCACTGATACCTCTTAATTTACTAATATCAATTGCTCGTTCCTGCTCGGTTCCTTCAATAATTGGTAATTCATATGATTTGCCATCTATGGTTAACTGGGCAGATTCGGACATGTTATAATTTATTAAGTTTCAAATGTTTGTACCAACCGATGTTCACGGAGGCATGAAGTTAAACAAAAAAGTCAAATCGAATTTGAAATTATGAATTAGAAATTGTCCTCATTGATAATTTCTAATTCATAATTCCTAATTTCTCATTCCGCTAATTATTTCCCAAAATCAAGGGTAATCCATCATTTCCACTGCCGATTACTACTACCTTAGCATTTTGAGACCCCGCCAATTCTTTGGTAGCGTCAATACCTTTTTCCTGTAGGATCTTATCGGTAAGACTTGCAGAAATAATAGTGTTGGCACGAGCTTTACCCTCTGCTTCGATCCGCTGTCTTTCTGCTTCCTGCTCGGCTTTGGTAATTCTGAACTCGTATTCCAAACTTTCTTGCTCTTGCTTTAGTTTTTTCTCGATGGCCTCCTGTAATGATGGAGGTAATACTACCTCTCGTATTAAAACTGCATCCATGTGCAAATGTTTTTCACCAATGGCATCGGTTGTCCTTTGGTAGATTTCGTCCTGGATGGCTTCTCGTTTACTGGAGTACAACTCCTCAGGTAGATACTTGCCAATTACTTCTCTAGTGGCCGACCTGATCTCAGGAATTAAGATTCTTTGATGATAATCGAATCCGATGTTGTCGTGTAAGTAACCAATTTCCTCTACTACAGGTCTGAAACGGTAAGACAGTTCGCATTTAATAGTTAATCCATTTTTGGATAAAACTTCCATGTTGGCCAATGATTCCTGGATACGTACATCGTAAATAAACATTTTGTTCCAAGGTGCAATAATGTGGAACCCTTGATTATACACCTGTTCTTTATCCAATCCACCTCCAAAACGACGGAACAATATTCCCTTCTCACCCGGTTGAATGGTGAGGAAAATACTGTTGGCAAATACTAGTACCGCGAATAGCCCGATAATGCCAAATACTATGAAGGGTAAAAACTTTCTTCTGTCCATGATGCTCAGCTTAAATTGTTTCTTGATTCGTAATTGATGAATGGCAAAGGTACTCGCTTTCGCCAGAATTTTGGAAATCAGGATCAAGTTATGTGCATTAAGTATATATTTAAGCTTATGTCTATACCCCTGAATTTCGTATCGTGGAATGTCAATGGCATCAGGGCCATCTTTAAAAAGGAGTTCGTGTCTCAAGTTAAACAGCTGGACCCGGATTTTTTATGTCTGCAGGAAACTAAAGCTTCCAGCGAAGAAGTAAGGTCAGCTGTATCCCTACTTCCCGAATACCACAGTTTTGTGAATGCATCCAAAACCAGAAAAGGTTACTCGGGCACCGCGATATTAGCGAAGACCGAACCAATCTCAGTGCAGTATGACATCGGAGTGCTTAAGCACGATCAAGAGGGTAGGGTGGTGACCCTAGAATATCCGGAGTTTTACTTGGTAACAGTATATGTACCCAACAGTGGTAGGGAATTGGTACGGCTGGACTATCGGCAAACCTGGGATAAATCCTTCCGGCGCTATTTACGAAAACTAGACCACATCAAACCGGTGATTGCATGTGGTGACTTCAACGTAGCCCATCAAAGTATTGATCTGGCCAATCCAAAATCGAACTATAATAAAACCGCAGGCTACACTCAGGTGGAAATAGATGGTTTTACCAAATTATTAAAGGAGGGTTTTTTCGATAGCTTTCGCAGCTTAAACCCAGAGCAGACTGGTGCATACAGTTATTGGAGTTACATGTTTAATGCCCGAGAAAACAATACTGGCTGGCGCATAGATTATTTTATTTGCAGCAATCGTATTAAGGACCATGTAATCGAATCCACCATCTATCCAGAATATCTTGGTTCAGATCATTGTCCTGTAAGTATTAGCTTAGTACTATGAGAAAATTAGCATATCTTTTGGCCTTTATTGGCTTAACCGCTTGTACAAATAGGGAATCCAAACCTGAGCATGAGCAGCTTGACACAAATCAGCATATGAATACTGAAATTGAAGTGCAAAGTTTCGGGGTAACGGAAGCTGGAGACTCCGTGACCTTATATAAGCTTACCAATACCAATGGCATAAGTATGGAGGTTATGGATTATGGTGGCATTATTACCAGCTTAAAAGTTCCTGACCGCCAAGGCAACATGGGCGATGTGGTGTTGGGATTTGACAACCTGCAGCAATACCTGGATGGACATCCGAATTTCGGTGCCTTAGTAGGCAGGTATGGTAATCGTATTGGGGGTGCGAAATTCACCTTGGATGGTAAGGACTATACGCTGGCAAAAAATAATGGAGAGAATCACCTTCACGGAGGAACTATCGGCTTTGATGAAAAAGTATGGAAATCGGAAGTATTAGATACCGATCAGGGGCCAATGCTGAAACTTCAATACACCAGTGCTCATATGGAAGAAGGCTACCCAGGGGAACTTCAGGTGGAGGTAAGCTACCTGCTGCGTAATGATAATGCACTAGAAATCAATTATGTCGCTACTACCGATCGTCCCACCATTGTAAACCTGACCCAGCATTCCTACTTTAACCTGAACCCAAAGGCTGCAAATATTCTGGACCATGAACTGATGCTGTTTGCAGACCAGTATTTACCAGTAGATGAAGGTTTGATACCCTTGGGGGAACCAGAGCCAGTGACTGGCACCCCATTCGACTTTCTGGACTACCATAAAGTTGGTGCACGTATTGCGGATGACCACCCTCAATTAAAAATTGGAGGCGGTTATGACCACACCTGGGTTATCAATGGTGAGAACGGTGTCTTACGTGCTACTGCGGTACTATACGACCCCCAAACAGGAAGAGAAATGACCGTGGAGTCTACTGAGCCAGGTGTTCAGTTTTATTCAGCGAATTTTTTGAATGGCAGTCTCACCGGTAAAGGAAAAAATTATCAGAAGCACGGCGGGCTTTGCCTGGAG